>NZ_JBFAPT010000014.1:0-262178 GCF_040676845.1 Nonomuraea sp. NPDC049504 | reverse complement strand
TTTCGTTCTTCTTGGTCGTTGAACCAACTACCGGAGACCTCTTCGTTCAACGATCATCGACACGCCTCACACGTAATCTTTCGAAACACGGCCTAAGGCGGACGGCGCGCGTTCTTGCAGGAGCTTAAGGAGGATCCGGGGTCGTTTCAGCTGGACACGTTGCTGGCGGAGATCGTGAAGCTTGAGCGGGTGAAGGCGATCGGTCTTCCGGCCGCATTGTTCGAGGGGGTCTCGGAGAAGGTCGTAGCGGGCTGGCGGGCCCGGGCGATGAAGATGTACCCCTCCGATTTCGAGGCGGCAGCGGCGCCCGTACGCGTCACGCTGCTGGCCGCGCTGTGCCGGGTGCGGCAGGCGGAGCTGATCGACGGGCTGGTGGAGCTGTTGATCCAGCTCGTGCACAAGATCAGCGTGCGGGCGGAGAAGAAGGTCGAGGGTGAGCTCAACGTCGAGTTCCGGCGGGTGCAGGGCAAGATCGGGATCTTGGTGAAGCTCGCGACGGCGGCGCTGGAGCTGCCGGAGGAGATCGTACGCAAGGCCATATATCCGGTGGTCGGTGAGCGGACGCTGGCCGACATCATCGCCGAGGCCAAGGCGAATGAGAAGGAGCTGCGCACCCGGGTGCGGACCAAGCTGCGCGGTTCCTTCTCCCACCACTACCGGCGCGGCCTGCCCAAGCTGCTCAAGGCGGTGAGGTTCCGCTCCAGCAACGACACCTTCAAGCCGGTGATGGACGCCCTGGACCTGCTGAAACGGTACGACGGCTCCGACGCCGACTTCTACGCCGCCGCCGAGGCGGTGCCGCTGGAGCACGTGGTGCCCGAGGACTGGCGTGACGCGGTCCTCGACCTCGACAGTGGCCTGGTGGAGCGGATCCCGTACGAGCTGTGCGTGCTGGTCGCGCTGCGCAAGGCCATCCGGCGCCGTGAGATCTGGGTGGAGGGGGCCAACACCTGGCGCAACCCCGATGAGGACCTGCCCGCCGACTTCGAGGACAACCGGGACGTGCACTACGAGGCGCTGGCCAAGCCCCGCGACCCGGCCGACATCATCGCCGACCTGCAAAAGCGACACGTGGCGGCGTTGGACCGGCTGAACAAGGGGCTGAAGAAGGCCACGACGGGCGGGGTGAGCATCACCAGGAGGAAGGGCGAGCCGTGGATCAGCGTGCCGCCCCTGGGCAAGCAGATCGAGCCGGAGAACCCGGAGGCGCTGAAGGAGGAGATCGCCCGCCGCTGGAGCGTGATCGACCTGCTGGACCTGATCAAGAACGTCGACCACGCCACGAAGTTCACTGGCGAGTTCACCTCGGTGGCCTCGCGCACGGTGACCGACCCGAAGGTGCTGCGCCGCCGGCTGCTGCTGTGCACCTTCGGGCTCGGCACGAACATGGGGATCAAACGGGTCGCCGACGGCACCGCGGCAATCGAGGGGATGGAGGCCGACACCGAGGCCGCGCTGCGCCGGACCCGCCGGTTGTTCGTCAACCGCGACAATCTGCGCGCCGCGATCCGCACGGTGGTCAACAAGACGCTGGAGGTGCGCGACGTCTCGCTGTGGGGGCCGGGCACGGCGTGCGCGTCGGACTCGCGCAAGTTCGGTTCCTGGTCGGCGAACTTCATGACCGAGTGGCACCAGCGCTACGGCGGCGCCGGGATCATGGTGTATTGGCACGTCGAGCGCAAGAACGTGTGCATCTACAGCCAGGTGCGATCCACCACGGACTCCGAGGTGGTCTCGATGATCGAGGGCTTGCTCCTCATCTGACCAGCGCGGAGATCGATCGCACCTGGTCCAGGCCGCGATCGTCTACCTGAACACCAGGATGGTGCAGATCATCCTCGCCGAGCCGAAGTGGCGAAAGAAGCTCACCGACGCCGACCGGCGCGCCCTGTCGGCTCTCTTCTGGTCCCATTCGAACCTGTACGGCAAGTTCGAGCTCGACATGGGCAAACGGCTCGACCTCGGGCCGGCGCCGGGCGCTGAGGATCAACAGTCAGCTGGTCCATTCTGAGCAACGAACGATCTCGGGGGTGCCCCAGGGCTCCGGCGTAGTGTCCTTGGCCAGCCGCTCGCGGATCGCCAGCTCGCCCACCAGGCGGTCGGGATGGAAGTTGAGCGTCACATGCAGGCCGGGATCGACCGGGCCGCGACGTGGCTGAGGGCGCGCGTGCGTGCCGTACCCGACATTTCTGTCGTCATTATGACCCGTCGGACGCGTGCAGGATAAAGGCCAGCACATCGGCGAGCAGTTCCTGCTCCTGGTCTCGGGTCGAGCCGGCGCCGTGCCAGCCGTGCTCCTCGACGCGCATCAGCACCGGCCGGCCGGAGGATGTGGCCGCCTGCAGGCGGGCGGCCAGTTTCGCCGGCTGCCACGGCGGCACCCGCGCGTCGCGCAGGCCGGTGGTCAGCAGCACCGCCGGGTACGGCACGCCGTCGTGAACCCGCAGGTAGGCGTCGATGATCAGCAGGGCACGCAGGCCCTCCTCGGTGGTGATGCTGCCGAACTCGGGCACGTTGATCGGCCCGCTCTCGGTGAACTCGTTGCGCGTGGCGTTCACCGTCGGCACGTGCATCGCCATGGCCGCCCACAGCTCGGGGCGGTGCACCAGCGCGCCGCCGGTGGGGATGCCGCCGCTGCTGGCGCCCTCGGCGGCCAGCCGTCCCGCACGGGTGTAGCTGAGGGCGATGAGATGTTCGGCGCAGTCGATGAAGTCCGTGATGGTGGCCTCCTTGCGCTCGTCGCGCCCGGCCTCGTGCCACTCCCGGCCGTAGGCGCCGCCGCCGCGCAGGTGCGCGACGGCGTAGACGCCGCCGAGCTCGTACCAGGCGAGCATCTCGGGATGGAACTCCGGCAGGTCGATGAGCCCGCCGGAGCCGTAGCCGGTGAGCACGGCCGGATTGTCGCCATCCAGCTTCAGGTCCTTGTGGTGGATGACCGTGAGCGGGATCGGCGTCCCGTCCCTCGCGGGCACGTGCAGGGTACGGGCGTACACGTCGCCGAAGTCCACCGACGACCGCGGTGCCAGCCCGGTGTCTTGGAAGGACTGGCCGTCGCCGTCGTAGCGGTAGAGCCGTGGCGCGTCGGTCCAACTGGCCATCAGGAGCAGGGCTTCGGGCCGTTCGGGATGGGTGGTCCACTCCAGGATCGCGCCTTCCAACGACATCGGCAGGTCGGCGAGCTCGCCGCCGGACAGGGGTGCGTGCCGTACCCGGCTGACGCCACCGTCGAGATCGCGCACCAGCAGCCGGTCCCCCACCACCCGCACCGTCTCCACCACCCGCTCACTGGCGGGCACGACCACCCGGGCGCAGGACAGATCTGGTGCGGCAAGCGGAACGGCCAGCACGCGGGAGCGCGGTGCGTCCCGATGGGAGACCAGGTAGAGGGTGTCGTGGCTGGTGGCGAAGGCGGTCACGCCGTCCGCCACGCCCGCGACCAGCCGCCACGGGCAAGCTGCCGGGTCGGCCAGCCCGGCGCGCGGAGCCACGTACACCGTGCAGTCGCTCAGCTGCTCGCTGGTCCAGGGCCAGGGGCTGAGCGCGCTGTGGGAGATGATCGCCAGCATCCACTCGCCGTGCGGCGGCACCACCAGGAAAGGCCGGTCCCGCGGGGTCAGCTCGACGTGGGGGTTGAGGCCGCGGGCCAGCACCACCGTGTCCTGCGCCGGGTCGGCGCCCAGCTGATGCAGGAATGAGCGGCTGTTCAAGAGGTGCTGCTCCACGTAGCGGTGATAGACGAACGACCGGCTGTCCTCCAGCCAGCTCAGGAAGGCGAAACGCGTCGTGGGCGGGATCGTCTCAAGGAGGACCCCCGAGTCGGCGTCGATCACGTGGATAGAGCTGTTCTCCGACCCGGAGGCGGAGACGGCGCAGGCGACGTAGCGGCCGTCAGGGGAGGGCACGTACCAGTCGATGGCGTGGTGTCCGTCGCCGGGCACCGTGCCGGGGTCGAACAGGACCCTGCTCGCTCCGTCGGCCTCGGTCACCGTCAGCACCGGTACGCGGGCGTCCGGCTCGCGTACCAGGGCGAAGACCCTCTCGGCTGCCATCGCGAGGCCGAAGTACCGCGTGAGCGCACTGCCCAGTTCGCGGATCCGGGTCAGCAGGCCGGAGCGGTGGGGCAGGGCGTCCAGGTGCTCGCGGGCGTGCCTGGCCTGGCCGTCCAGCCAGTGGTGGAACTCCTCGCCTTCGGTTTCCATCCACCGGTAGGGGTCCTCGAGTGTGATGCCGTGGAGGGTCTCGCGCACGACGTCCACCCGGGCGATCGGGGGTTCGGTGAGGTCGCTCATATGCGCATGATCATATGCCGGAGCTCCAGTGACTTGTCGGGACATTGGATCGCGCGGCCCTCCGCCGGGCTCGCCTGACGGTCATGCCGAGTAAGCAACAAGTCACGGCCTCTGACCAGCCCTATTAACCCTTTCTGGCGTACTTAGGGGCCGAGAAACCGGCGGACAGCCGTTGGCGCTGAGAAGGATTTAGGCGCGCTTACGGATGAAAGATCCTCATTTGTGACGCGCGTCAATCACCCGCCAAGCTGGCGAATCTTCTCCAGCGGGTAGGGGCCTGCCTGCTTTGGCGCTGGAACGTGCGGAAGAAGTCGGACATCACGGCGGCTATCGGCGCGTGCCGGGCGATGATCGCCGCGGCCTCCTCCGGGATTCCTGTGAGGCGCTCGCCCTCCGCGTAGGCGCGCACCCACTTGTAGCGGCTTTCCCCGTCCTCCCTCCGCAGTTCGTACAGAGCGGTGACCAGCCAGTCCACCCGATACCTGGCGGAATAACAGTGGTCGTAGGTCTGGTGCCGGCCGAAGAAGTCGGCCTCGTCCTGCGACAGCTCGAACCCGGAGGAAATGGCTAGGCCGTAGTCGGCGAAGTAGAGGCGCTGGCCGTCGGTCAGGATGTTCTCGAAGTGCGCGTCGAAGTGCAGGAGCCCTCGGCTGTTCATGAAAGAGATGCCGGCTGCCAGTTCCCTCTCCACCATGGCGCAGGCTCGATTGGTGGCTTGGTCGCCTGCCTCGACCTGGACACCCAGCCACTGGTGCAGGTTCTGCGGGATGTACTCCAGGAACAGCGCGACGCTCGCCGAGGACTGCTGAAGAGCCTGGATCCGGTGGCGTACCTGCGATCCACCGTCCCAGTAGGCAACCGCCTGGTCGATGTCGGCTAGTTCTTCGGGCAGAGGCGTCGAGTCCGGCAGCACCCGCCAGTGGTACATCAGGGGGAAGCCCTCGTGTTCGGCCGCGAGCACCCAGTTCGTCGTCATGGTGTGCACGGCGAGCTCCCTCCAGACCCCGAAGCCCGGCCCGCCGATGGCGCCGACGCCGTAATGGCAGAAGGCAGGCAGGTCGAACAGATTCGCCGTGGACCGGACATGCTCTGGTTGCCTCTCCAGATCGGTGAGAGGCACCCGCTTCACGAAGACCGGGGTTCCGGCGATCTCCAGCAGGGCCGACTTCCCGCCGATGCCGGATCCGAGCGGCACAGCCGTGTCCACGAGTTCGCTCAGGGCGCGGTCACTGCATAAGGCCAGGGATGTGGAGACGGCACTGTGGGCGGTCAGACGCGCAGCGCGCGACATGTCAGGACACTTCACTGCGGCTTCCACCTGAGTACCCACCTCAATTCTGCAATGGCCACGCAGTCGCGCCGAGCGCAACGGCGCGTGGCTTTGCGGTTGGCCTCCGGAGCGGGCAGAGAGCGCCCAATATCCGTGTGGGCAACAAACCTGGGCGCACTCGTGGCAGCACCTCAGTGAAGATCGACAACGACAGGGTAGTCCGGTGCCCTGATAGAACCGCCCGTTGTCGCCGATGCCCAACGAGCTAAGGAAGCTTGGCCCCAGGGGCAGCCTCGGTTCACTGCACTCAAGATCCTTCTCAGCGCCAATGGCTGTCCGCCGTTCCTCGACCCCGTACTTGGTCTGCCCCCCAATTTCGACCGGATGGTCCAAGATCCCTACCGGGTCCTATGCCCTGTCCAGGGTCTTCTTTGGCTGGCGGCGCACGGTGTCGCCCGTCAGGTGCCCGTACACCGTCGAGCGCGGCACCCCGAACAAGTCCGCGATCTGCTGGACGGTCTTGTCCCGCGTGTCATACAGCTCCTGGGCGAGGGCGGCCTGGTCGGCGGTGAGCTTGGGCCGGCGTCCACCGACCCGGCCGCGGGCACGGGCGGAGGCCAGGCCGTCCATCGTGTTGGCGATGATCAGCTCGCGCTGCAGCTCGGCGAGGACCGACAGCATGCCGAACATCGCCCGGCCCTCCATCGTGTCGGTGTCGATCCCCTGCTCGATCACATGCAGTCCCACCCCGCGCATCCGCAGGTCCGCCCCGAGGGTGACCAAGTGCAGGACTGAGCGCGACAGCCGGTCCAGCCGGGTGACCTTCAGCGTGTCGCCCCCGCGCAGCAGCTTGAGAACCAGGTCGAGGCTGGGCCGGGAGGCCTTGGCGCCACTGGCCTTGTCCAAATGGATGTCGTTGCGGTCGACGCCCGCGCGCAGCAGCGCGTCGATCTGATGGTCGGGGTTCTTCCGACTTCTCGATGCAGGCTGGGCGCAGCACTGATCCCGAGCGCGCGGGCTGCTCGTCCTGCACCCATGGGTGAAGCGCCGCAGGAGTGAAGCGATGGTGCGGAGACTTTCCGCAGGTGGGCACGGCGAACCGTCGATGCGCCGCAACGAGCACTCACCTGGTCACGGATCCACGGGTCCGCGCAGGTGAGCGAGTCCCTGAGAACGAGCTACGCGCATTGCCGGTCATGCAGCCTGTGGAACGGGTCTGGAGCTCGACCAGCTCCCGGCCGCGAGTGACGAGCTCGTCGTATCACTTATGGGGGATCGAAACACCCTCTGAGTGGCGCGGTGCCAGGCCGTGCTCGTAGGCGTAGATGACCGCGCGCACCCGCGTGGGCAGCCCGAGTTTGCGCAGCAGACTCGCGACGTGGTTCTTGACCGTGCCTTCCTCGATGGTCAGGGCTCGGGCTATCTGCGCGTTGCTCAGCCCGCGAGCCAGGTGCCGGAGCACCTCGAGCTCACGCGCAGTGAGCCGCTTTTGCGCGTCGGCGGGGGACGCGGGCGACAGGCTCGCGAATCGGTGGATCAACCGGGTGGTGACCTGAGGGTCCACCAGCCCGTGCCCGCGGTGCAGCGCTCGCACCGCCTCCAGGAGCAGTTCGGGGTCGCTGTCCTTGAGCAGGAACCCCGAGGCCCCCGACTGGAGCGCCCCGAAGAGGTACTCGTCGGTGTCGAACGTCGTCAGCGCGAGCATCCGCGGCGGAGCTTCCATGCCGGCCAGTTGCCGGATCGCGGAGATCCCGTCGACGTACGGCATGCGCAGGTCCAGCACCACCACGTCGGGGCGCCGCCACAGCGCCTGGTGGACGGCCTCGGCTCCGTCGGCCGCCTCACCGACCACCTTGATGTCGGGCTCGCCGTCCAGTGTCACGCGCAATGCGTCACGTACGGCCGGCTGATCATCGGCGATCACCACTCGGATCGTCACGCCGCCCTCCTTGAACCGACGGGCCCGATCGGAACGACGGCCTCCACCTGCCAGCCGTGATCCTGCCCCGGGCCTGCCACGAACGTGCCGCCATGTTGGTGCACACGCTCGCGCATGCCTCTGATCCCCCGCCCCTCCGCTCCGGCACGGCCGTGGCCGTCGTCGGTGACCGAGACCGTCACGGCGGCCGGGCCGCACACCACGTGGACGTCCACGTGGCCGGCTCCGGAATGGCGGACGGCGTTGGTGAGCGCTTCTTGTACGACGCGGTAGACCGTGTGGCCGACAGCGGGCGGCAGCGTGATGCCGGCCCCGGCGCGGTGGACCGAGATCGGCAGCCGTGGGGTGGAGAGCCGCTCGGCGAGGCTCTCGATCTCATCCAGGTCCGGTCCGGTGGGTGCCTCACGTAGTGAGTCGAGAAGGGCGCGCACCTCGTTCAACGCGGTTGCGGACAGCTCGGCGATGGTGTCCAGCGCCTTGTCGGCGGTCTGCGCCTGGCCGCGCAGTGCTCGGCGGGTGGCGGTGGCCTGCATGCGGATGGCGGTGAGGTGGTGGCCGACGCTGTCGTGGACGTCGCGGGCGAGCGCGGCGCCTTCCTCCGCCATGGCGCGGCGGGCCTCGGCGTGGTCGAGCCGTGCCGCCTGTGCGGCCCGCTCACCGTACAGCTGCAGGGCGAGGCCGACCGCGACCGGAGCGACACCCATGATGACCAGGTCGGTGACCACGGAAAGCCCGGCCTGTGCCTGCGGGATGAGCAGGCCGTAACCGGTGGTCCAGACGATGGACAGGCTCATCACCAGCCAGGCGCGGCGCGGCAGGCGGAAGGCCGCCGCGCCGAACATGACCATGGTCACCAGCCGGCCTTGCCACCCTGGGATCGCCAGCCCGAGCAAAGCTATCGCCGCTGACAGCAGCGCTCCTGTCAGCGGAAGGCGGTCACGCAACGTCAGCGGCAGGGCCGCGACGAGGCTGGCACCCGCCAGGAGGGGCAGCTCAGGCCACGGTGGTGGCTCGCCGTCGAGTATGGCGAATGCGGTGAGCGCGGCCGTGGCCGCGAGCACGAAGAGTCCCTCTCTGGCGTACACAGCGGCAACGCTACTTCGCCGGTCCGCAGGAGGCGCCGCGCGGCGCCATCTGGCCCGTGGTCAGGTAGCGGTGCACGTGCTCGCGTACGCACGGGTGGCCGGAGAGGTAGAGCGCATGCCCGCCGATGGCCGGCAGGAAGCGGGCCCCGGGAAGCTGGGCGGCCAGCCGGCGGCCGTCCGCGGTCGGGGTGGTGTCGTCATACGCGCCGCCCGCGATGAACACGGGGGGCAGGCCGGGCGCCTTGATGGGGTGGGGCGCGTACGTCCTGGTCGGCGGGAGGCCGGCGCAGTGGTTGGCCATCAGCCACACGGCCCGCCACCCGATGTGGGGGGTGTCACGACGCAGGACGCTCTCCAGCTTCTTGACCTTCGCGTATCCGGGGTAAGGCAGATCCGCGCAGAGGATGACGCGCGACAGGTCGGGGTCCGGTGCTCCTTGCACCTTGGCGAAGAACGAGGCGTCGCCGGCCTGCGCTCGCGCGAGCCCCGCGGCCAGGCGCTCCCAGGTGGCCTCGTGGGTGAAGTGGGCGCGGGAGGCGATCTGGGTGTCGCTGATGCGTACGCCGGGACCGGCTTCGGGGGCGGGGATGGGCTCGCGGCGGGCCTTGGCCATCACCTCTTCCCAGACGGCCACCGGATCCTTGCCGTGCAGCGCGCAGGTGGCGGTGGCCCGGCACCAGGCGGCGAAGCGCTTGAAGTTGGCCTCCAGGGCCTTGGCTCGTGGCTTGAGCCAGGTTCGCAGGTCGGGGGTGGTGTGGTCGAAGACGCTGTCGAGATACATCCGGCCGACCTGGCGGGGGAACAACTCGGCGTAGGCCTGCCCGAGTACGGTGCCGTGCGAGTTGCCCAGGTAGGTCAGCCTGGCCTGTCCCAGGGCCTTTCTGATCGCCTCCATGTCGTGCGCGATCTGCCAGGAGTTGAGGCTGCCCGACAGCGGCCCGGCCTCTTTGGCGCATGCTTGCCCGAAAGCGCGGTTCTTCGCAGCGTACGCGTCGTATGCGTCCTTGTTCGGAAACACCCACTCGGTGGCGAACGGTGCTGAGATGGGGCAGTTGATCACGCTGGACTTGCCGAACCCCCGCGGGTCGAAAATCACCACGTCGAACCATTTGGTCAGATCTGCGAAGGACTCCTTCGCCTGACGGAGAAGCGCGATCTGCTCACCAGGCCCACCGGTGTTGACCAGCAGCACGCCCTTCTTGCCGGCCTGGTCCTGAGCGGGCAGCTTGGCGAGACCGATCGTCGCCTTCTGCCCTGACCTGCGGGCCCAGTCGGCCGGCACCTGGATCTGTGCGCACTGCAGACCGTCCCCGCAGTCCTGCCACGACAGCGGCGTGGCCGTGACCGGAGCGACGGCGGTGACCGGAGCGACGGCGGTGACCGCGCCGACGACGAGTGAGGCAACGATGTTCATGCCGGAAGGATCGCCGGAGCGGCTCCGTCCACGCGTCCCCCTTTCTGCATATCTTTGCCACGCCCGGTCCAGGTCCCCCGCGACACCCCGCCCAATCTCGCCCTCCCAGGCGCTGGACGCCCGGGAGCAGAGGCGCTTCCCGCGCGCCGTGGAGGTCCGCAACGATGGCTACGGTGAGCCTGTCAGGATCGAGGGCGGCAGCGTCGGGCGTCATTCAAGAACGGACGCGACAGCGAAGGTGCGTCTCGCCGGCGAATGCGGGGGTCTCGACGCGTTCGAGGTCGATGCGCTTTCCGAGTCCTGCGAACAGCGAGACGTCCTCACCCAGCAGGATCGGCAGGATGTGCAGCTGGACTTCGTCGACGAGCCCCAGTGCGAGGCACTGTCTTGGAGATGCTGCCTCCCAAGAGGCTGACCCGCCTGTTTCCGGCCGCCTGCTTGGCGGACTCGATCGTTTGCGTCTTTTTGGCTCCACCGACCACGCCGCCCTGGTGTTGTGTGCCGAGCAGGGGTACGTCAGGACGACGGTCGAGGGGATCGCGGCTCGTGCCGGTGTGAGCAAGAAGACGATCTACCGGTGGTGGTCCTCCAAGGGCCCCACGTACGGGACTGGCTTTGGTGGGCGTGCTCGCCGACATCCAGCACGGCCTCGAGCTGGCCCGATGCCTGCGGGACCGGCTGATCCATCCGCGCATCGAGGAGTTCCGCGCACGCCTGCGCACAGCGCAAGGACCAAGGCGTGAACCGCAGCCCAGGCCACGGTTGACGCTCAGCGCCGCCGTGGCCAGGCGAACCAACCTTCCCGGGGTCCGATTCGTACATCGCCCCATCACCCCGGATCGTCAACATCACGGGAGATCGAAGGGGGCCGGGAAGTGGCCTTCCCAGATCTGGCGGGATGCCTGTTCGGGGTAGGGCAGGGTTTTCGGCTCGACGTCCAGGACGCGGGTGAGGTGCTCGCCGGGCCGGTGGGCGGGCCAGCCCGCGTCGCCGGTGGTGATGAAGCGGACCCATGCCTCCTGGAGTTCGCTGGAGAGCGCGATGGCCTCGGACGTGGGCTGCTCGCCGATGAGCTGGATGCCGACGGGGCTGTCCAGCGTGCCGAACGCCAGGGGCACGTCGAGACTGTGGCAGGCGCCCAGGATGCCGCCGAGGGCCGGGGCGGCCCAGCACAGTTCGAACAGGTACGAGGTGCCGCCGGCTGCGGCGTTCGCCTCGGCCAGCTTCTGTGACGGCATGCGGAAGAGGGCGTCGGAGTACACCGTCTCCACCAGTTCGTCCGGCCCTGCCTGCGGGAACGCGGCACGGTAGGCCGGCGCGCCGTCCGGCTGCGGGGCGAGCAGTTCCAGGGCCGCGTGGGCGTCCTCCTCGGTGAAGGTGCCGTACCGTCCGCCCATGACGCTGAAGTACCGGAATTCGTCCCGGGTGTGGCCGACGAGCAGTTCGATTCCGCTCGCGCGCCCGCCGGTCAACGCGGGCCAGGGCGTTTCCGTGAGGACCTCGCCGTCGACGACGGGGCACAGCGCGGTGCCGGTCTCCGTGAGGCTTCCCCAGCTCTCCCGGTGCGTGTGGAGGCCGGCGTTGAAGGAGGTGAGCTCTGCGGCCAGGTGCCAGGGGTCGATGCCGCGCAGGGCCTCGGCGGTGGGGGCCGCCGCGCCGAGCCGGTCGGCGAACGCGGCGGTGACCTGGCGTGCGAGCGTGGGGGTGCTGTGCAGCCCCGGCACCGAATGGGCGATGGCCCGCCGGAACAGGCCGCGCGCGGACTTCATCGTCAGGAGGGCGGCGACCGAGCCCGCCCCTGCGGACACCCCGCCCACGGTGACCCGGCCGGGGTCGCCTCCGAAGGCGGCGATGTTGCGCTGCACCCACTCCAGCGCCGCGATCTGGTCGAGGAACCCGCGGTTGGGCGGCGCGTCGTCGAGGAACGCGAATCCCTCCGCGCCCACGCGGCAGTTGATGGTCACCACGACCACTCCCGCCTCGGCCAGCGCCGCCGGATCGTACATCGGGTCGCTCGAGGCGGCCGAGAGGTAGCCGCCCACGGGGATCCACACCAGCACCGGCAGTCCCGCCGCGCCGGGATCCGGCGTGCCGACGTTGAGCGTCAGCCAGTCGCCGCCCTGCGGGGGCACGTCGATCGGCAGGGACAGCGGCACCACGGGGCCGAACTCGACCGCCGGCCTCGTCCCCTCCCAGCGCTGCGGCGGCGCGGGCGCGGCGAAGCGGAGCGCTCCGACCGGGGGCTGGGCGTACGGGATGCCGCGGAACACCGCGTGCCCCTGCCGTCGGCGCCCCTGCACCACGCCTTCTGCGGTCCGTACCTTCATGACGATGCCTTCCTTCGCATTATCGGTCAACTGTATTATGTCAACTGTATTAGAACAGCACGAGGGAGGAGCCGCCGATGCCGAAGCAGGTGGATCACCGCGAACGCCGCGAAGCGATCGCCCGTGCACTGTGGCGGGTGGTGGAGCAGCGCGGTGTCACCCAGCTGACGATGCGCGTGGTGGCGCAGGAGGCGGGCATGTCGCTCGGGCAGCTGCAGCACTACTTCGCCTCCCGTACCGCCATGCTCTCCTTCGCCATGGACTTCGCGTCCGAGCAGACCTCAGTGCGCGTACGCCAAGGGCTCGAGAAGCTCGGCGACCGTCCGCACCCCCGTGACGTGCTGCGACTGGCGCTCGCGGAAATGCTCCCCCTGCACGCCGACGCCCGCGCGACCAGCCGGATGAGCGCCGCCTACGTCCTGGAGGCGCTGCACGACGAAGCCGTGCACGAGCAGGCGCGCCGCGGCCTCGTCCAAGGGCGGGCCCTCGTCGAGGAGGTGGTCCGCCAGGCGATCGCCGAGGGGCACATCGACCCCGGCCGCGACCCGGCGACCGAGACCAACCTGCTTCTCGCCCTCACCGGCTTCACCTCCCTGATCGAACTCGACGTGATCGAGCCCCAGGACGCGCTCGCCGCGATCGACGTGCATCTGGACCGGTTGTTCAGGAGTACGTGACCGTCCCGCCTTGGGCGTCAGTCCGCCAGCCAGTGCAGCTCCTGCGCCAGGGTTCTGGCGACGGCGCGGATGCGGCGGTGCAGCGGCGACTGCTCGCGTGGGAGGACCAGGTGGATCGTCAGGCTGGGCGCGCCGCGCAGCGGCCGCCAGGTGAGACCGGCCGGCTGCACCGTCACCGCGGCTTCTCCGGCCGGGGCGAGGGTGACCCCGTCGCGCAGGTCGCGCTGGGACATGTCGTAAGAGACCGCGGGCGTGTGGAAGCGAGGGTGTGGCCGGGCGTCGTGGAACAGTGCGGACAGCTGATCGTGGATCACGGGATTGGCCGCACGGTCCGGGAGCCTCAGCGGGTACGCCGCCGCGTCGGCGATCTCGATCTCCGGGTGTTCGGCCAGCGGATGGTGCTCCGCCAGCTGGACCCCCACGCGTAGACGTCGCAGCAGGTACCTGCGCACGCCGCGGCCCGGTTGTTCACCGCGGGTGATCCCGGCGTCGAGGCGGCCGTCGGCGACCGCGGGGGTGATCTCGGGTGTCGCCATCGGGACCGCGCCGACCTCGAGTTCGCTGGTGCCGTGCATCAGCCTGTCCACCAGGGCCGGGACCGTCTCGGCTCCGGCGCTGAGGCTGTATCCGATGCGCAGCGTGCCCAGTCCGCCGGTTGCGGCGCTCCTGGCGGTGTCCCATGCCCGGTCCAGTGCCGCCAGCGCGGGTGGTGCGGCCTCCGCCAGAGCCGCACCTGCCGCGGTCAATTCGACGCTTCGCGTGTTGCGGACCAGCAGAGGCGTACCGAGCTGTGACTCCAAGCGGCGCATCCGGGCGCTGAGAGCGGGCTGGGCGATACCGATCCGCGCGGCCGCGCGGGTGAAGTTCAGCTCCTGTGCCAGCACCAGGAAGTACCGCAGGCTCACCGTGTCCGGGGCCACGAGCCCTCCCCCGCCGATTAATAACGATTCGTTCTGAGTCTAGCCCGAACCGGTCTTTCCCTCGGCCGCTCATCAAGCCCTAACCTGCGCATATATCGATCGATCTGAGCCCAACACAGGAGGTTTCCATGGCAAAGGGTTACTGGGTCAGCGTCTACCCCGACAGTCCCGACCTTGAGCGGCTGACCGCTTACGACAAGCTGGCCGGTCTGGCCGTCCAGGCGGGGGGTGGGCGTAACCTGGCTCTCCTTCCGTCCCGTGGCGGCCGGATCGTCGCCCACGAGGCCGGAGTCACGCAACGTGTCGTGCTGATCGAGTTCGACAGCTTTGAGCAGGCCGTCGCAACGTACGAGAGCGAGGCGTACCAGAACGCGCTGGTGGCCCTCCCCGACGGCTTCGAGCGCGACTTCCGCATCATCGAAGGCGTCGACTGACCGGCGCGCCCGATGGAGCCGGGCCGCGCCGATCACCTCTGGTGATCTCGCGGCGGCACGAGGAGGCGGTGGCGGCTCAGCCAGCCGGCGAGGGCCCGGCCGATGGCGTGGGGCTGGTCCTCGGGAGCCTGATGGCCTGCCGGTCCGATGCCTTCGATCTCGAGGGCCGCGATGTGCCGGCGGGCCCAGTCCACGATCTGCTGGGAGGCGATGCCGACGCCGTCGTCGACCGTGAGGAGCAGTTTGGGCACCTCTGGGCTGGTGGCGAGCCATACGCCGTAGGCGTCCATGCGTTCGGCCACGTCAGCCGGTTCGCGGTCGAAGGGGATCTCGCGCGGCCACTGGAGCAGCGGGCGGCGGGACGACGGGTCGGGGTAGGGCGCGCGGTAGACGTCGTGGTCGTACGGGCTGAGGCCGGTCTTGATGGCGAAGGGGTGGGGCAGGGCGTACTCGATGGCGGCGTTCTCCTCCAGCAGCAGCCGCTCGCCAAGGCCGGGCGTGCGCAGCGCTCGGGAATGGTCGATCACGTCCTGCGGCAGTTCGGCCCACATCTGCGGGCGCAGGAACGTCTCCAGGAGGGCGATGCCGCGCACCTGGCCCGGGTGGCGGGCGGCGCGGTCCATGGCCAGCGCGCCGCCCCAGTCGTGGCCGACCAGGACGGCCTCCTCCAGCCCCATCGCTTCGAACCACGCGTCCAGGTAGCGGGCGTGGTCGGCGAAACGGTAGCCGATGTCCGGTTTCCCTGAGGCGCCCATCCCGATCAGGTCGGGGGCCAGGACCCTGGCGCGGTCGGTGACGTACGGGATGACGTTGCGCCAGAGGTAGGACGAAGTGGGGCTGCCGTGGAGGAACACCACAGGCGACTCCCCCTGCCCGATCTCTTGGTAGGCGAGGTAGGAGTCGAGGACGGCGACAGATTTCACGATTTTTCCAGCCCTTCGCTGAGTTGCGCCTGGACTCTAGATCTGCATCACTCCAACTGTCAACATTCCAACTATTCACGATGTAACTGTCATCTCTGCTAGGGTGAGGGTCGTGCCCGATCAGGTGAGCAACGTCGTAGACGACGAGTCAGGACCGCTGCACGCGACCACCGGCCACCTGGTGCGCCGCGTGTTCACCGCCGTCACCGCTCATGCCGTCAAGGACGGGCCGCAGTCGCGGGAGTTCGTGGTGCTCGACGTCCTCGCCGACGAAGACTCCCCCTCCCAGCAGGATCTCGCCCACCGGCTCGGCATCAACCGCACCATCATGGTCAAGGTGCTCGACCGGCTCCAGGAGCAGGGCTACGTCATCCGCACCCGCAACCCGGCCAACCGTCGCACCTACGTACTGTCGCTGACCGAAGCGGGCCGCGGCGCCCTGGACGGCATGCGCCACGCCGTCGCCGCCCGCGACGCCCGGCTCACCGGCGCGCTCACCGAGCATGAGAGGCGGCGCCTCACCACGCTGCTGACCGCGATCGTCGCCGACGACGGGCCGTCCGCCATCCGCAGCATCGAGCACCTGATAGCGCAGGCCCACTACCGGCTGCGTCGTCTCGGCGATCATCGGCTCGCGGCGTACGGCCTGCGCACCCGCCACTTCGCCCTGCTGCCGGCCCTGGACCGGCTCGGCCCCTGCCCGCAGGAGCACCTGGCGCGATACCTGCACCTGACCGAGCCGGCCACCGCGTCCCTCGTCGACGAGCTGGTGCAGGCCGGCATCGTGTCCCGGGGCCAGGACCCCCACGACCGGCGCCGCTACGCCCTCCAGCTCACCGGCCTCGGCCGCGACCGCATCCCGGCGGTGCGGGAAGCCCTGGACGGCATGGAGCGTGACCTCGACGACCTCCTCGGCCCGGACGGCGCCCGGGAACTTCGCAGCCTTCTCACCAAGCTCCTGCCGTAAGCCTGCGATGCTCAGGCCGGGGTCCAGTTGCCGTGGAAACCGGTGGGGATGCGTACCGGGACGTGTATTTCGGCGAGCGCGGGCGCGGCCAGGTCGGCGGCGTTGAGGATGGCCAGGTAGCTCGTACCGGCACGCCGATCGTGCGCGAACGTCATCAGGTAGCCCTCGTTCTCACCGGTCCCCCGGGGCACGAAGACGGCCTCGCCGCAGGTGTGGCCGGGAGGGAGGCGGTGCACCGCCCGTTCGCCGCCGCCGGTGAGGTCGTAGGCGTAGATCAAGAACTGCCCGCTCAGCTCGGCCGGGATCTCACCGACGACCTCGGACGGCTCCAGGGTCACCTCGTCGGCGACCGGAGCGTTGTTGCCCGCGAGATGCGGCGGCACGGTTTCGGACATGCTGGAGCTCCTGTCGGCGTGGGGTGGAGATGCCGACAACCGTGCCGGAGAAAGTCAGCGGACGACAGTCTTGTTCTTTCCGCCCGCCTCAGCCGACCGACGAAGCCCCAGGTGGGAGCCGCCTCAAATGGCGCAGGCGCTCGCGCCACGGATGTGTGCCGTGCGTCATCTCCAGCGCCTCGTCCAGCCAGCGCCGCTGCCCGTCGCTCAGCAGCGGGAGGACCCTCTCGAAATCGGTCTCGTCCTTCGGCCGCATGCCTTTGGACTTGTAGAGCAGCTGCACCTCTGGGGCAAGCCGGCGGAAACCGTCCTCTTCGAGGGTCAGCCCGGCCAGCGGGCGGCGGATCCGAGGGTCACGCCGGTAGATCCATTCCGCTCCGTCGGTCTCGTCCAGCATGAGCTGGAACCGCCACGGTCCTTCCGGGTGCTCGCGGACCCAGATGTCGTGCGCCTGCTGGGGCAGCACCTCGTCCGGCGCCCATGGCCGCAGTGTCCGGGCCACGGCCGCGACGTGGACGTCCCAGCCGTCCAACAGCCGCCGCACGGCGAGCTGGTCCTGACGCGGCAGCGCGATGTCCACGTCCCCATGGTCGCGATACGCATGGCCCACGGCCAGCTCGATCGCGTACCCGCCGGCCACCCACCACGGCGCCGCCAGCCCGCGCATCAGCGCGACGACCTCGCCGAGCGGCGCGGCCTCCCAGGGCCCCCACGGCGTCTCGATCCTCACCATCCGAGAATCATGCCTGATCGCAGCCCCCGCCCAAGAAAACCGGGAGGTATCGCCGCAAGATTGGCCACCCTCTGCAATGCATTGATCACTCTTTGTAAAGTTGTGAGAGTGACTGTGGAGACGACTCCTGGTGCGGTGTTGCGGCGGTTGCGGGTGGCGCGCGGGCTGTCGCTGAACGAGCTCGCGCGGCTGACCCACTACACCAAGGGCTACCTCAGCAAGGTCGAGACCGGCGAGAAGGCGCTCTCGGTCGGAGTCGCCCGCGCCTGCGACGCGGCGCTGCAGACCGGCGGCGAGCTGACCGACCTGGCCGAAGCGCTCGCCCCGCCCGGCGGCGGCTGCCCCTACCGAGGGCTGCGACCGTACGAGCCGGAGGACGCCCGCTGGTTCTTCGGCCGCGATCGAGCCGTCAGCGCCCTGCTGACCCGCCTGGCCGACCCACCGCGCGGCCCGCTGATCGTCGTCGCCCCCTCAGGAGCGGGCAAGACCTCCCTGCTCCGAGCCGGTCTCCTCCCCGCCCTGGGCCGGGGAACGCTGCCCACACCCGGCTCCCGCTCATGGCCGGTCATCGTGCTGACGCCCGGCGAGCACCCCGTCGCGGCCCTGCAGGCCAGGATCGGCCTCGACCCCACCGATGACCTGACCAGGCAGATCACGAACACACTCCACGGCACCACCCGCCGCCTGGTGCTGATCGTCGACCAGCTCGAAGAGATCTTCACCCTCTGCAACGACGAGACCGAGCGCCGCGCCTTCCTGTCCGCGATCGACGCCCTGGCCGGTGCCGGCGCGCTGGTGGTCCTCGGCCTGCGCGCCGACTTCTACGGCCACTGCCTCAGCCACCCCACCCTCCTGACCGCCCTGCGCGAAGCCCAACTCCCCCTCGGCCCCATGAACGTCGCCGAACTCCGCACCGCCATCACCGGCCCCGCCCGCCAAGCCGGCCTCACCGTCGAACCCGCACTCGTGGAGCTGCTGCTCAGAGACATGGGCGTACCGGCCACGATCGACGAGCACGACAACGTCCACGAGCCGGGCACGCTCCCCCTGCTCTCCCACGCCCTGCTCACCACCTGGCAACACCGCACAGGCGACACCCTCACCGTGACCGGCTACCGCAAGACCGGCGGCATCGCAGGCGCCGTCGCCGCCACCGCCGAACAGGTCTACACCGCGCTCGACCCCACCGCCCAGGGCATCGCCCGCCGCCTGCTCCTGCACATGGTCCGCGTCGAGGAATCCGGCGCCGAAACCCGCCGCCCCATCGACATCAGCGCCTTGCCACCCGCCCACTTCCCACCTGGCCCCACCGCACAGGTGATCGACGCCTTCACCACCGCCCGCCTCCTCACCCTCACCGACGACTCCGCCCGACTCGCCCACGAAGCCCTCCTGCGAGCCTGGCCCAGACTCCGCGAATGGATCCACGCCGACCGCGCGGGACTGCGTACCCACCGACGCCTGGCTGAGGCCGCCCAGGCGTGGGAACACGAGCAGCGCGACACCTCGCTGTTGTACCGCGGCCCTCGGCTGAGCACCGCCCGGGAGTGGGCCGACTCCCAACCGGCCGCCCTGACCACCCTTGAACGGGCATTCCTGGACGCTTCCCTGGCGGCCGAAGCCGCCGGACATCGCCTGGCCGTCCGCCGGGCCCGCCGCAGGCGCCAGGTCATCGCCCTGCTCACCACGCTGCTGATCCTGGCCGTGGCAGCCGGCGGGTTCGCCGTCCGCCAGCGTGATCTGGCTTTGTTCCAGCGCGCGCAGGCGCTCTCCCGGAAGCTCGCCGCCCAGAGTGAATCGCTGACGGGTGATCCCGCCACCGCCGCGCGGCTGGCCACCACTGCTTGGGCGCTCGCTCGCACCCCCGAAGCGCGCCTCGCGATGGTCAACGTGCTCAGCCGGCCCGAACGGGCCGTCCTGCCCGGACTCATGAACGCGCTGGCGGCCAGCCCCGACGGGCGGGTCATGGCCGGGGCGCACAACAGCGACGCGACCGTACGGCTCTGGGACGCGGCCACCCGCCGCCCTTTGGGCGCCCCGCTCACCGGTCACAAGGGAACGGCGTCCTCGGTGGCGTTCAGCCGGGATGGACGCATCCTGGCCAGTGGCTCATGGGACGGCACGGTCCGGTTGTGGGACGTGGCCACCCGCCGTCAGATCGGCTCGCCGCTCACCGCGACCGACCCCGTTCTTGCGGTGGCGTTCCGCCCGGACGGGCGCACCCTGGTCAGCATGGACACCGGCGGGATGATGCGCGTGTGGGATGTCAGTCGCCGTTCGCTGATCGCGGCCGAGCGCACGCCCGATTACGTCGGCTCCATCTCGGCGATCTTCAGCCCGGACGGGCGGGTCATGGCCCGCACCCACGACGGTGCCGGGACGGTGCGCCTGTGGGACACCATCACCCTGCGCGAGATCCACCCCATCTCCATCAAGGGGTCATCCGGCCGCCAAGGTGTGGCCGCGATGGTCTTCAGCCCGGACGGACGTACCCTGATCACCACTGAGGGCACAACAGCGCGGGCATGGGACGTCAGGACGGGCCGTCAGATCGGCCCTCCTATGGAGGGAGACCTGGTCTGGGGCAATCCCGCGGCGATCACCGCAGACGGAAGCGTCCTTGCCACCGCCTCTTCCGGGAAGATCAAGCTGTGGGACATGACCACCCACCGTCAGATCGGCGCCCCTCTCAGCGGGCGCTACGTGGTGTCCATGGCCTTTTCGCCCGACGGGACGCTGTGGAGCAGCGGCAGCGGCGACGGCACCGTACGGGTATGGGATGTGTCCGCCCGACATCCCGTCGGCGAACCCCTGACCGGCTACGACGAGTCTGTGCGCGCGGTGGCCTTCAGCCCGGACGGCACCAAGCTGGCCACCGGAGGTGAAGACCACACGGTGCGCCTGTGGGACGTCGCCGGCCGCCGTCAGATCGGCTCCCCGCTCACCGGCCACGAGGACGAGGTGGTCGAGGTGACGTTCAGCCCGGATGGGCAGACTCTCGCCAGTGCCAGTAACGACCGCACCGTACGGCTGTGGGATGTGGCCACCCGGCGTCCCATCGGCGAGCCTCTCACCGGCCCCTCCGAATCCATCATGTCGATGTCGATGAGTCCGGACGGGACCAAGCTGGCCACAAGCTCGTTCGACACCACCGTACGGCTGTGGGACGTCGCCGGCCGCCGGCAGATCGGCGACCCGCTCACCAGCCAAGATGTGCCTTCGGTGGCGTTCAGCCCGGACGGCCGCACCCTGGCCATGGGCGGCAAGGACGGACAAGTCCGCCTGTGGGACGTCGCCGCCCGCCGCCAGATCGGCAGCCCGCTCACCGGCCACCGGGACATGGTCTATGCCGTGGCGTTCAGCCCCGACGGGACGAAAGTGGTCACTGGAGGCGAAGACCATACGGTGCGCCTGTGGGACGTCGCTGATCGCCGTCAGATCGGCAACCCGCTCACCGGTCACGAGGACTCGGTCTATTCCGTGGCGTTCAGCCCCGACGGGGCCATGCTGGCCACCGGAGGTGAAGACCGCACGGTGCGTTTGTGGGACGTCGCCACCGGCCGTCCCATCGGCAGCCCGCTCACCGCCCACCAGGAGGTCACAGCCGCCGTGGCGTTCAGCCGCGACGGGACCAGGCTCGCCACCGCAGGTCTGGATCAGACCGTACGCCTGTGGAATGTCGCTGTCCCCCGGGACCTGGCCGCCGCTGTGTGCGAGATCGCGGGCCGGCCCTTCACACCTGCGGAATGGCGCCGCCACGTACCGGCAGCGGACTTCCAACAGGTCTGCATCAGCGAAACGCACTCATCGAGCAAGTGAAAACCCGCGTGTCACGAACCACGCCGCGAACGGCAATGACCGGGCAGACAAGATGAGGCCGGAAGCCCATGCGGGGTTGAGCTGAATAGGGAAATCGCCTACGCCGGGAAAGGGCCACGGCGAAGGGGCGGGCCGTGAAGCACGACCTCGACCGGTTCGCCCTGGCCCGAGTCCCGATCGGGCTTACTCCAGTGTGAACGACGGTTCGGTGTTGTCCGGGGCGACGAACGCGAGCAGGCGGGCGGCCTCGTCTCGTACCGCTGCTTTCTCGGAGCCCGACAGTGGCCGGAACGGTGCGATGTGCAGGTGGCCGTTCGTGAGCGTCCAGCTGCCTTCCGCAAAGCCGTCGACGAGGAACAATGGCACGCCCCCGGAGGCCCTGGGCGCGATCCGCCGGCGATTCTCCTCGCTGATCACGCGGGTCCGGTCCCGGTACCCGAGGACGGCGTTGTCGAAGGCGGGCAGGAACCGGACCGGCGCTGGTCGGTCCGGTTCGCCCAGCGGTGCGTCGGGCAGGTCGAGCAGTTCGCCTCCCTGCTCGTCCCGGAAGGCGCGCAGTTTCGGCCGCAACCCTTCGACGACCTTGCGGAGCCGGGTCGATCCCGACCAGGCCTGGATGTCCATGACACTGGCTGGACCGAACGCGGCGAGGTAGCGCAGGACCATCGCCTCCGGTTGTGGCGCGTCGGCCAGCGGGCGGCCGAGCCATTCGTCAGCCAGGGTGACCGGTGTCCCACGCCGATGCCCCCACCGGCCCCAGGTGGAGTGGGGTGGTGGATGCACCAACGCCTCCAGCAGCTCGATGGCCTCGGCCAGTCGGCCAGGGGCGCGGCCGGGGAATCGGTCGGCGAGCAACTGGCCGAGATCCCGGCGGGTGAGCGTCTTTCCGGTCAGTAGCTGTCGGCTGACGCGGGCGAGCTCGTCGAGATCCATCCCCTCGATCTGCGTGGCGTAGTACGCGTCGGTCAAGGCTTTCCGCACAGCGGGCGCGACCGTCGGCCACAGCCAACGGAAGTCCTCGCCGCTGGCCAGGTGTTGGGTACAGCGCAGCATAGTGGCGTGCACCACGTCGCGGCTCTCGAGCAGGGCCGTCAGGTCATCGTGCCGGAAGTTCTCCAACCGCGCCCACAGCCCCACATAAGGTCCGTTGGGCATTTGTGCCTGCATCGCCACGAGGTGCTCGATCGCCTCCAGCGGAGTACGAGGAACGCGCCGGGCCAGCAGTTGCCGCTCCAGGAGCGTCCGGTTCAGTACCCTCCGGGACAGCTCGGATACGTTCGATCTCACGACTGGTCGGCCGACCAGTCCATCGGTACCTCTTGAGTGATGGCGATCAGGTTGCCGTCGGCCGCCTTCAGGACGGCCAGCCGGGCTCCGGGCATGTCCACGATGCCGGTTGCCGGGTCGATGTTGTCCCCCGCGGCGGCCTCGGCGGTACCGACCTCGGCGAGCGATCCGTCGGAGATCTCGGTCATCGCCGTCGCCCCGGCGGCGACCAGTGCGCGATGCTCCTGTTCGATATCTTCGACCGCCCAAAAGACCAGCGGATGATCCACCCAGGGCGCCGCGGTGAGCCCGATCTCCACGCCATCACCGGAGAACGCCGCGAAATCGTCGCTCTGGAACGCGGGTGGTCCGCCCAGCAACGCGGTCCAGGCCGCGATGCTGGCGGGCAGATCCCGCACGGGCAGGACTACATTGCTGAAACCGATTAACCGTGCCATAGGTTGGCATTCTTCCAGATCCGGCCGCGCCGATCGTCATCCGGCCGAAGAACCGCCGGAGGTCCGCGATGAGTAGATCCGGGACGTCGCGGGAGGCCGGGCGGGGTCCTGGCGAGGAGTTCCTGGCCCGCCGGGACCTGGACGCCGACGCGGTCCGCTCCTACGGCCAGATGCTGCGGCGGCTGCGCCGCGAGCTCGTCGCGGCTGGGTCACCACCGATCTCGCCGCACTGATCGAGCGGCGGCCAGGGGCCCGGCGTCGGCCAGCAGCCCGGCCAGGCGGGCGATGGAGGCCACCGAGTTCTCAGGGCGGCTCAGCAGGTCGCGGGCGTGGCGGACGTGCTCCCGTGTCAGGGCCGGCGGCCGCCCCAGGCGCGTGCCCGCGGCGCGGGCGGCCTGAAGCCCTCCTTGGTGCCCTGGATGATGAGTTCGCGGATGAACTCCGCCAGCGCGGCTAAGACGTGGAAGACGAGCTGCCCGCCGGGGGTGGTGGTGTCCAGGGCCTCGTGCAGGGAGCGGAACCCCACTCCGGCGCGGCGCAGGTCGCCGACCAGGGTGATGAGGTCGGCCAGGGAGCGGGCCAGACGGTCCAGGGAGGGCACGACCAGGGTGTCGCCGGGGCGCAGGTAGTCCAGGCAGGCGGTGAGTTCGGGGCGCCTGTCCGAGAATCGATCGGTTCTCGGACAGGCGCCTGGGTCGGCGGGTTGTGGGAGGCTCATGGTCTTCAGCGGGGCAGGACGCCGACGCGGTCGGCCCACTGCTGGTACGCCTCGGCCAGCTCCCGGACGAGGGCGGGGTGGTGGGGGGCGAGGTCGGTGAGTTCGGAGCGGTCGGTGTCCATGTCGTAGAGCTCCCATGGTCCTGCGTGTTCGCGGACCAGTTTCCACGGGCCCCGGCGGACCGCGGCATTGCCCAGGTGTTCCCAGAACTGCCACGCCTCGGGGACGGGCGTGCCGCGGAGGGCGGCAAGCATGGAGCGGCCCTCGTAAGGGGGGATCGCGTGGCCTCGGCGTTCTTCCGGGTACGCGGCGCCGGTGGCGTCGAGGAGGGTGGGCAGGACGTCGGTGAGCTGGAAGGGGGTGCGGATGACGCGGCCGCCGGCCAGGTCGCCCGCGGGCCAGTGCGCGATGAACGGGGTGGCGATGCCGCCCTCGTGGACCCACCGCTTGTAGAGGCGGAACGGGGTGTTGGACAGGTTGGCCCAGGCGGGGCCGTAGCTGGCGTAGGTGTTCTCCGGGCCGGGATCGATGCAGGGGAGGTTGCCGACGTGCAGGTCGGCGCCGTCCCGGGTGCGGGCGGGGACGATGTGCCGCCTGGAGCGGAACTCCTCGGGGTCGCCGAGCGGGAGGATCTCGGCGCAGCCGCCGTTGTCGGACAGGAAGATCACGAGCGTGTCGTCCAGGACGCCGGAGGCCGTCAGCTGGTCGAGGATGCGGCCGACGCCGCGGTCCATGCGCTCCACCTGGGCGGCGTACACCTGCATGCGGCGGGCCTCCCACGCCTTGTGCGGCGCCTCCGCCCAGGGTGGTTGTGCCGGGTCGCGGGCGGACAGCGCCGATTCGGCTCCCAGCAGGCCCTCCGCGTGGAGCCGGTCGAGGCGGTGGGTGCGCAGGTCGTCCCAGCCGGCGGTGTAGACGCCGTCGTAGGCGGCGATGTCCTCTTCGGGGGCGTGCAGGGGCCAGTGGGGTGCGGTGTAGGCGACGTACGAGAAGAACGGGCCGGCGGCGGCCTCCCGGCGGATGAACTCCACCGCGTGGTCGGTGATCGCGTCGGTGTAGAAGAAGGCCGGGTCGCGGGTCTCCGCGCTGGCGTCAGTCTCGCCCCGGTAGAGGGTCGCCGGGTCGTAGTAGCTGCCGCAGCCGCTGAGTGTGCCGAAGAAGTCGGTGAAGCCGCGGCGGGCGGGCCAGGACGGGTGTGGCTCCCACAAGGGGCCGCTCAGGTGCCATTTGCCGGACATGCCGGTGGCGTATCCGGCGTCGGCGAGCAGTTCGGCCACGGTGACGCAGCGGTCGTCGAGGCTGCCCGGATATCCTCCCGGCCTGTTGCCGCCGGCCAGCACGCCGATGCCGGTCTGATGCGGGTGCAGGCCGGTGAGCAGGGACGCGCGCGACGGGCTGCAGCGGGCCGTGTTGGCGAACTGGGTCAGCCGCACCCCCGACCGGCCGAGCCGGTCGAGGTTGGGGGTGCGGATCTCGCCGCCGTAACAGCCGAGGTCCGAATAGCCCAGGTCATCGGCGAGGATCAGCACGATGTTGGGCCGCTTCATGGCATGCGGTCCAATCGGGTGGCCGTGTCGGGCTCGAAGGGCACGCGGTCCAGCCGGGCGGCCTTGTCGGGCCCGAAGGGCATCCGGTCCAGCCAGGCGGCCGTGTCGGGACCGAGCGGGTCGCCAGGGGCGCGGCTGTCGCTGCGCAGGAGGGTCTTCGCGCCTTCGGGCAGCGGCACCTCGGCGGGGCCGAAGTTGACGACGCACTCGAAGCCGGGCCCGCGGCGGAAGCGCAGCACGGAGCCGTCCCGGCCGGTCCACCGCAGCTCCTGGGGGACGTCCAGCTCGCGGCGGAGCCGTAGCGCCCGCGCGACGAGGGTGTAGGTGGAGCCGGGGTCGTCGATCTGGACGGCCGCCGACAGCCGCTCCCAGCCGGGCGGTTGCGGCAGCCACGGGTCGGCGGCGCCGAAGCCGGCGCCGCCGGGCTCCGGGGTCCAGGGCAGCGGGATGCGGCAGCCGTCGCGTCCCCGGCGCCGCCCGCCGGAGCGCGTCCAGATGGGGTCGCGCAGGCGGTCGTCGGGGATGTCCAGGTGGTCGGGCAGGCCGAGCTCCTCCCCCTGGTAGAGGTAGGCGACGCCGGGCAGCGCCAGCATGAGCAGCAGCGCGGCCCTGGCGCGGCGGCGGCCGAGGTCCTCGTCCACCGGGCCCAGTTCGTGGCCGGACTTGCCCTGGTGTTTGCGGGTGTCGGCGCGGCCGTAACGGGTGACCGTGCGTTCGACGTCGTGGTTGGACAGCACCCAGGTCGGCGGCGCGCCGGACAGCGCCATGGTGGCGAGGGTGGAGTCGATCACCGTGAACAGGTCGCCGGAGTCCCACGCGGACTGCAGGAACGGGAAGTTGAACGCGGTGTGGAGCTGGGCGGGCGCCACGTACCTGGCCAGCCGCTCGGGGTCGGCCACCCAGGCCTCGGCCACGAAGATCCGCGGCGGGTCGTAGGCGTCGGCCACCGCGCGCCAGTCCCGGTAGACGGCGTGCACCTCGTCGCGGTCGCGGTGCGGATGGTCCGGTACGTCGGTCAGGACGAGCAGGTCCTCCTCCCGGTATCCGAGGTCGGGGTAGCCGGGGTGCTTGACCAGGCCGGTGGCCACGTCGATGCGGAAGCCGTCCACGCCGCGGTCGAACCAGAAGCGCAGCAGGTCGAGGAACTCCGCCCGCACCTCGGGGTCGGACCAGTTGAGGTCGGCCTGGGTGGGGTCGAACAGGTGCAGATACCACTGGCCGTCGGGCACCTGGGTCCAGGCGGGGCCGCCGAACGTGCTGCGCCAGTCGTTGGGCCTGACCCCGTCGGCGGGGCCGTCCATGAAGTGGTACCTGGCGCGTTCAGGGGAGCCGGGCGGGGCGGCGAGCGCGGCCTGGAACCAGGGGTGCTCGGTGGAGGTGTGGTTGGGCACGATGTCGAGGATCACCCGCAGGCCGTGCCGGTGCGCCTCCGCGATGAGCTGCTCGGCCTGGCCTACGTCGCCGTACTCGGGGGCGATGGCGCGGTAGTCGGAGACGTCGTAGCCGCCGTCGTTGTTCGGCGAGGCGTACCACGGGGTGATCCAGATGGCGTCCACGCCGAGCCCGGCCAGGTAGCCGAGGCGGCTGCGGATGCCGGCGATGTCCCCGATGCCGTCACCGTCGCCGTCGGCGAAGGAGCGGATGTAGATCTGGTAGATGACCGCGCCGCGCCACCATTCGAGGTCACTCATGGGCGGCTCCGATCAGGTCGGGCTCGAATGGCGCCAGGAAGTCGCCCAGCGCCGTCAGCTCGGTGTCGTCCAGCGTGCGCAGCGGCGGTGCGACCGTGGCGGAGCACAGGCCGCGCAGGGCGAGCGCCGCCTTGACGACCGGGACGCCGGGCCGGATCCGGTGCACGGGCAGCAGCCGGTCGATGCGTTTCTGGGCCTGGGCGGCCCGCTCGCCGTCGCCGGCCCGGTACGCGGCGACCAGGTCCAGGGCGACGCGCGGGGCGAGGTTGGCGATGCCGGGCGTGACCCCGTCGGCGCCGGCGGCCAGAGCGGCGAGCATCGCGCCCTCCGCTCCCTGGTTGACCCCGAAGTCGGGCCGCCGGCGCCTGACGTCGAGCCAGCGGCGCAGGACGTCCGCGTCGCCGGAGCTGTCCTTGACGGCCGCGACGTGCTCCATGTCGCCGACGGCCGCGATGGCGCCGGGTGAGAACGGCGCCGCGTACCGGGGGATGTTATAGGCGATCACCGGCAGGGCGGCCGCGCGGCTCGCCCGGTAGTGCTCGACGACGTCGCGCTCGTCGTGGTGGAAGTAGCAGGGCGGGCTGAGGGCGACCGCGTCGCAGCCGGCCTCGGCGGCGAGCTCGGCGCGAGCGAGCGACTCGCGGGTGCCGGCGGTGGAGACGTTGACGATGACGACGCCGCCGGGCACGAGTGCGCGCCAGTGGGCGACGGCCTCGCGCAGGAACGGGCCGATCTCCCCCGTCCGGTGCAGCGGCCCTTCGCCGTTGGTGCCCAGCAGCATGATCTTCTCGATGCCCGCGGCGGCCAGCGCGCCGAAGTAGCGGGCGCCGGCCGCGAGGGCGGGACGGCCGTCGGCCCCGATCGGGGTCACGGCGGGGACGATCACATCGGAGACGAACATCAGTACCCCTTGATCTCCGGCCAGGCCAGCTCGACGCCGTCGGCTTTCAGCGCGCTCTGGAATGATCGCAGATGGACGTCCTTGCGCCGGACGTCGTGCGGTTCCACGGTCTCCTTCAGGCAGTAGGCCACCAGCGAGGCGGCCGCCTCGCCGATGTTCCACTCGACGGGGTGCAGCCGGTAGCAGCCGTTGGTGATGTGCGTGGTGCCGATGTTCTTCCCGGCCGGCAGCAGGTTGCGCACGCGTACGGGCAGCAGCGCCCCGAGTGGGATCTGGAACGGGCAGCTGGGGACGTCGATGTAGTTGTCGCCGCCGGTGGAGGGGTGCAGGTCGATCCGGTACATGCCGATCCCGACCGTGTCGTCGTACGGGGCCGCGCCCGCCTCACCGCGTACGGCGAGGGAGACGTCCTGTTCGACGACCGTGTACTCGGCTCTGATGCGGCGCGACTCGCGGATGTAGGGCGCGGCGGCGAAGCCGTCGGGGGTGTCCATGACGTCGGGCCGCAGCCGCAGGCCGGGCCAGCCGCGCCCGCCGTCCGGCCGCGGGGCCTCGGTCTGCAGCCAGTAGAGCATGCTCTCCGACAGCTCGCGGGCGCCGGCGAGGTGGCGTTCCTTGTCCTGTTCGCTCACCCCGATGATCGGCCCGTCCACGTAGTCGATCATGGGCCAGTTGACCAGGGTCACGTCGCTGGTGACGAAACCGGGCTCGTACTGCTCGCGGGCGACGGCCCGGCGGAACTCCCACAGCTCCCGGTCCCCGGGGTCCTGGCTCTGGTCGGCGAGCACGGGCCCTGAGGTGAGGTTGGGGGTGAAGGTGCGGGTCAGCGGCTCGCGCGTGCGCGGGTCCGGCGCGGTCAGCCCGATCTGGCTGCCGGGCCAGTAGTCCGGCCGGTACGCGCGCCAGTGGTCGTAGCGGGCCGGCCGGTCGATGACGTGGTCCTCCCCCTCCCGGTGGTCGACGGCGAACACCCAGGAGAAGGCCTGCATGTTGGCGGGCTGCGCGACGTCGGGCGCGCTCGGCTCCCCGGTGTCGTGCCGGGACTCGAAGCCGGTCACGTGTTCCACGCCCGCCAGCGGCAGCAGGTCGCCGAGCTCGGTGGCGTCCAGATAGTACGGAGCCGTGAGGTGCACCAGGCCGCCGTCCGCGCGCCGCACGGTCACGCCGCTGACGCGGTCGCCGGAGGTCTGCGCGGCCACCGGCCGCGCGCCGAGCAGGATGCGCAGCCGGCCGCTGCTCAGGTAGGGGTCGACGAGGGCGCGCAGCACCGCCCCGCTGACCCGCGGCTCGTGGCAGAGGGCGCCGACCCGGCCCAGCCCGGGATTCAGGTGGGGGTCGTTCCTGGCCGCCGCGGTGAGCGGGTACCACGTCCGGTAGTGGTCGCGGACCGCGTCGCGGTAGCGGCGGTAGGAGGCGGTGCAGCCGAACTGCTCGATCCACCTGTGCTCGTCCGGGGGCACGCCCTGGCTGGTGAACTGCCCGCCGATCCGGTCGCCCTCCTCGGTCAGCACCACCCGCAACCCGTGCCGCAGCGCCGCCAGCGCGGCGGCGACTCCACCGACACCGCCGCCGATGATGGCGAGGTCCGCGTCAGTGATCCGCGATTCCACCGTGTTCCCCCTGATCGCATGTGTGTTCACGCGCCCTCGAGGTCGAGGGCGGCTTCGAGCAGTTTCTTGGTGTACGGATGGCCGGGCCGGTCGAACAGGTCGTCGGCGGTCGCGGTCTCGACCAGGCCGCCCCGGTGCATGACCGCCACCCGGTCGGCGATCTGCCTGACCACTCCGAGGTCGTGGGTGATGAAGAGGATGGCCAGGCCGCGGGCGGCGCGCAGGCCGGCCAGCAGCCGCAGGATCTGCGACTGCACCGACACGTCGAGCGCCGAGACGGCTTCGTCGCAGACCAGCAGCCGGGGGCGCAGGGAGAGCGCGCGGGCGATGCTGACCCGCTGGCACTGCCCGCCCGACAGGGCCGCGGCGCGCCGGTCGGCGACGCCGGGGTCCAGGCCGACGTCCGCGAGCAGCTCTTCGATCGCGGCGTCCCACGCCCGGCCGTCCGGCGCGACCGAGGGGTGGGTCCGCCAGGTCTCGGAGATGATCGACCGGACCGTCATCCTGGGGTTGAGCGAGGCCGCGGGGTCCTGGAAGACCATCTGGATGGCCCGCCGGGTCGCCGGTGACCGCTTCGACACCGGGCCGATCGCGGCTCCGTCGTACCGGATCACGCCTTCCTGCGGGGCCTGCAGCCCGACGACGCAGCGGGCGACGGTGGTCTTGCCCGAGCCCGACTCCCCCACGATCGCCAGCGTCTCGTCGGGACGCAGGGCGAAGGAGACGCCGTCCACGGCGTTCGGCTTGCCGGCTCTGCGTTCCCTGCGGGAGTGGAAGTTGACCACGAGGTCGCTGACCTCGAGCAGGGCCGATGCGCTCATGTCTCCTCCGGGAAGTGGCAGGCGACCTGCCGGCCCGCGGCGACCTGCCGCATGCGCGGCACCTCGCTCGCGCACCGGTCGCGCGCCTTGGCGCAGCGCGGGTGGAACGGGCAGCCGCTCGGGCGTTCCGCCGGGCTGGCGGGGCTGCCGGGCAGTGGCTCTGCGATGGCGGTCTTGCTGCGGACGGCGGGGACGCTCACGACGAGCGCCCGCGTGTACGGGTGCGCCGGCCGGTTGAGCACCTCGCGGCCGGCGCCGATCTCGCAGATCCGGCCGGCGTACATGACGACGACCTCGTCCGCGACGTGCGCCATGACCCGCAGGTCGTGGCTGACCAGCAGCATGGCCATGCCCTCCTCGTCGCGGACGCGCCGCAGCAGGGCGAGGATGCGGGCCTGGACGGTGACGTCGAGCGCGGTGGTGGGTTCGTCGGCGAGGATCAGCTCGGGCGAGCCGGCCAGCGCCGTGGCGACCATGGCGCGCTGGCGCAGCCCGCCGGAGTACTGGTGCGGATATTGGGCGTGCCGGGTCTGCGGGTCGGGGACGCCGACCCGGTCGAGCAGGTCGATGACGGTCCTGTGGACCTCTTTCCTGGGCATGCCGCCGCGCCGCAGGATCTCGCCGACCTGCCGGCCGATGGTCTGGGTCGGGTCGAGCGCGGCCTGGGGATCCTGGAAGATCATGCCGATGCCGCGTCCGCGCAGCCGCCGCCGGTCCTGCTCGGTCATGGTGACCAGGTCGTCGCCGTGCCAGAGCATCCGTCCCGTCACCGCCGCGCCGGGCGGCAGCAGCCCGATGATCGCGGTCGCGGTCATGGTCTTGCCGCTGCCCGACTCGCCGATCAGCCCGGTGGTACGGCCGGCGGCCACGGTGAACGAGACGTCGTCCACCACGCGGACCGGGCCGTCCCTGCCCGGCAGGTCGATCGACAGGTGCTCGACGCTGAGCAGGGGCGCCGGCTGCGCGCCGCGTGCGGCTGGCGCCTGATCGGTCATGTCGAACGACCGGCTCATGATCCACCGTTGCCGATGCGGACGGTGGAGAAGTCCGGGGTCATGTCCGGCGGGATGGCCAGGCCCTGGACGGACTTGCTGCGGACGTACACGTTGCGCACGAACATGGGGTACATGCCGACCGCGTCATCCCAGATGATCTTGCTGGCCTGGGCGTAGAGTTCCTGCCGCTTGGCGTTGTCGCTGGTGGAGCCGGCTTCGGCGAGCAGCTTGTCGAGGTCGGGGTTGCAGTAGCCGGTGCGCTTGGCGGCGCAGGTGTAGAGCCGGCCGAGGTTGGTCGCCGCGTCGAAGCCCGCGGTGCCGAGCTGCTGGATGTTGAGGTCCCACTTGAGGGCCAGCAGGTCCTGCAGGAAGACGGCGGGCTCCTTCTGGGTGGGCTCCGCCTTGACGCCGATCTTGGCCAGGTCGCTGGCCACCGCGTCGGCGAACTGCTGGAACTGCGGCTGGGAGAACTGCATCTTGATCGTCTGGCCGTAGTCCCAGCCGGCCTCGTCGAGCGCCTTCTTGGCGGCGGCCGGGTCGTGGCGTACGGGGGTCTGCGGCGCGTAGCCGAGCACGCTGGGCGTCACCACCGAGTCCGCGGGCGAGCCGGTCTCGGGGAACAGAGACTTGATGATGGTGGGGAAGTCCACCGCCTGCCACAGCGCGCGCCGGACGGCGGCCTCCTTCAGTCCCTTGACCGAGCCGTTCATCCACATGGTGATGACGCCGTTGCCCGCGCTCTTCTCCACCACCAGGTCCGGGTTGCCCTTCAGGCCCGGCAGCTGGTCGTCGGGGACCGCCCACGTCATGGAGACCTCGCCGGTCTTCAGCGCGGTCATCTTCGCCGCCATCTCGCCGATGCTGCGCAGCTCCAGGCGGTTGAGCGCGGGCTTGCCCGCCCAGTAGCCGGGGTTGGGGGCCAGGACCAGGCTCTGGCCGGGCGTGAACTGCTGGACGACGAACGGGCCCGAGCCGACGGGCTTGGTCCAGCCGTCGTTCAGGTGCGCCTTCGGGGTGACGTAGAAGCTGATGAGCTTGCCGAGCAGCGCGGGGTCGGGGTCCTCGGAGGTGATGACGACCGTGCCTGCGTCGCCCTCCTCGGCCTTGTGACCGGCGTAGTTGCCGGCCATCGCGCCCTTGAGCTCCAGTACCCGCTCGAACGAGGCGACGACGTCGGCGGCGGTGACCGGGGTGCCGTCGGAGAACGTCACGCCGCCGCGCAGCTTGAACGTCCACCGCGTGGCGTCCTCGTTGGCCTCCCACGACTCGGCGAGCACGCCGTCGAACTCCCCCTTCCCCGACATCTTGATCAGCGGGCTGAAGATCGCCTTGGCGGCGACCTGGGTGCCGTTGTCCATGCCGGACGCGCCGTGCGGGTCGAGGTTCTCGATCGGGGTCCACACGGCGACGGACAGCTCCTGCGGCGCGTCACCGGCCGCGGTCGAGCCGCCGCCGGTGGTGGTGCTGCAGGCGACCAGCCCGACGAGGGAAAATGCGGCGGCGGCGAGTGCCGCCGCACGACGAAGCCGTACGGGCCTCATGGGGTTCCTCCTGACCTTGCTGAGCTTGTCAGCGGCTCGAGCCGAGCCGCTGGGTGAGGTGGTCGCCGAGCAGGCCCGTGCTCACCACGAGGCCGGTCAGCGCCAGCCCCGGAAGTGCTGAGATCCACCAGGCGGTGTCGAGATAGTCCTTGCCGTTGGCGATGACCTGGCCCCAGGAGACGGTGGCCGAGGGCAGGCCGAGACCGAGGAAGCTGAGACCGGCCTCCGACAGCACCGCGCCGGCGAACTCCGTGGTCGCCAGCGCCGTCACCGGACCGATGACGAACGGGATGACGTGCCGGACGATCACGACCGGCGTGGGCACCCCGATCAGCCGCGCGGCGTCGACCCAGGGCCGCTCGCGCAGCGACAGGGTGATGCCGCGGGCCAGCCGGGCGAAGCCGACCCAGCCGGCCACCGACAGCGACAGCACCACGACCAGCATGCTGCGCTCGAAGAGGCCGGCGATGACGATCGCCAGCAGGATGCCGGGGAAGGCCATCAGGATGTCGATCAGCCGGGAGATCGCGACGTCGGTCCAGCCCGCCAGATAGCCGGCGAGGGTGCCGAAGGCCAGCCCCACCGCGACGCAGGCGGCCACCACGCAGACGCCGATGATGATCGACGTCCTGGCGCCGTAGACGAGCTGGCCGAGCATGTCCCGGCCGGCCCCGTCGGTGCCGAGCAGGGCGAGCGTGCCGTCCGCCCGGGTGGCGCCGATCGGCAGCAGCCGGTCCGCGACGCTGGTCGCGACCGGGTCGTACGCGATCAGCAGCGGGCCGACCAGCCCGACCAGCACGTAGCAGGCGAGCACGACCGTGGCGACCGTGGCGACGGCGGGCGTGGAACGCAGGCGGACGGGCCACAGCCGGGGCCGTACGGTGATGGCGCTCATGCGCTCGCCCCCAGACGTACGCGCGGATCGAGGCGGGCGGCGATCAGGTCGGCGGCGACGTTGCAGCAGACCACGATGACCGCGATGAGCAGCACGGCGGCCTGCACGATCGAGTAGTCGCGGTTGGCGACCGCGGTCACCAGCAGCGAGCCGAGTCCCGGCCAGGTGAAGACGCTCTCCACGATCACCGCGCCGCCCAGCAGCGTGCTGACGTGCAGCGCGCCGACGGTCACCACCGGCGTCGCCGCGTTGCGCACCACGTGTCCCGTCACGACCTCGCGCGTGCTGAGCCCTTTGGCGTAGGAGCGCTGCACGTAGCTCTCCGCCATGGTGTCGGCCACGCTGCTGCGGGTGATCCGGGTGAGCAGCGCGGTGAACGGGGCGGCGAGCGTGAGCGCGGGCAGCACGATGTGGGCCGGGGTGCCGGTGCCGGCGCTGGGCAGCAGCCGCAGCTGCAGCGCCATGACGAGGATCAGCATGATGCCGATCCAGAACGGCGGCATGGAGTAGAGGAACAGCGCGAGACCGGAGATGCCGCGGTCGATCCACCGGCCCCGGTAGGCGCCGGCCAGGGCGCCGAGCACGACGCCGGTCATCGCGATGAGGGTGGCCACCAGGGTCAGCTCGACCGAGGCGGGCAGGCGGGACAGCACCAGCTCGAACGCGGGCCGGCCGAAGCGGTAGGAGTCGCCGAAGTCGAGCGTGACCAGCTGGGTCAGGTAGTGCCAGTACTGCACCGGCAGCGGCTGGTCCAGCCCGAGCCTGGTTCTGGCGGCGGCCACCTCGGCGCTCGTGGCGTCGGGTCCGAGCAGCACCAGCGCCTGGTCGCCGGGGGCAATCCGCATGATGAAGAACACCAGCGTGGCGGCGCCGAAGATGATCAGGACGCCGGTGGCCGCGGTGCGCAGCGCGTACCGGGTCATCGCCGTACCACCCGGCTGATCGAGTTGCCGCGTACGTCGGTGCACGGCACCACCAGCTGCAGCGGCGTGCGTTCCGCGTCCTCCAGCAGGGTGACCAGCAGCTGCACGGCCGCGCGGCCGATCTCCACCCGGGGGATGTCGAACGAGGTCCAGATCCTGGTGGCGGTGGGCGGCGGGGCGGAGCCCAGGAAGGCGACCGACAGCCGGTCGGGGATGCGCACGCCGGCGGCCTCGGCGGCGTCGGCGAGGGCGAGGCCGGTGGCGTTGTCCTCGGAGGGCTCGACGAGCACGGCCGTGACGCCGTCGTCCACCCAGCCGGTGACCCGGCCGGCGCCGACGTCGGCGGCGCCGGCGGAGTACTCGACCAGCAGGTCGTCCTCGCGCAGGCCCGCGGCCTCGGCGCCGCGGCGCAGCCCGAGCTCGCGATCGTCGCCCGGCTCGGCGCCGTCGTCCTGCCGCAGGAGCAGGATCCGCCGGTGCCCGAGCGCGGCCAGCTCCTCGACGAGGGCCGCGGTGGGGGCGACGTAGTCGGGAGCGACGTAGGACAGCTCGGTGCCGTCGATGTCGCGCCGTCCGATGAAGACGAAGGGGAAACCCTCGTCGACCAGGTTGGTCAGGTCGTCGCGCGAGATGTGGCGGCCGAGCAGCACGCAGCCGTCGGCCTTCAGCAGCGCGTTGCGTCCTCTGGCGTAGAGGCCGCCCTGGGCGTTGTTGGCGGAGGTGAACAGCAGCAGGTCGTAGCCGAGCCTGGCCGCCTCCTCCTCCACGCCGACCAGGAACGGGTGGTAGAAGTCGCGCTGGTCGACGGGGAAGACGGACTCGAACGTGTACAGGCCGATGGTCTTGACGCTCATGCCGCGCAGCGCCCTGGCGGCGGGGTTGACGGCGTACCCGAGCTCCTCGATCGCCCGCTGGACGCGCCGGCGGGTCTCCTCGGCGACCGGCACGCCGGGGCGCTCGCTGAGCACGAGGGAGACGGTGGCCTGGGACACGCCGGCTCGCTGGGCGATCTCGACTTGGGTGGGGCGTCGTGGCCCCGCTCGTTTGCGCATGGGGATCCTGTTGGCTAATACGTAACGACTTCGCGGCACTCTAGACACCCGGCGACGGTTCCCACAAGGGGGAAATTCCATGAATGTTGCCGCTAGATGTCGAGATGTCGTCCGATTATCAGCATCTATTAGCTCTTGTGAGCCCCTGAGGCCGTCTGTACGATCCCCGATCAATACGTATCAACCCGCTCAGTCGGAGGTAAACGGCCATGCCCGAGTGGACCGATCGCCGAGCGCTCCTACGGATCGGCGGTGCGGCGCTCGGCGCCGCCGCGGCCACCGCGACCTTAGGAGCCGCACCCGCGGCCGCCGCGGACCCGGAGGATGTCATCACGCCCCAGCAGTTCGGCGCACTGGCCGACGGGCAGCACGACGACACCGACGCCATCGAGCAGGCCATCAACGCCACGCGGACCAAGACCACCAGGATCGTCGTCTTCCCGCCCGGCACCTACCGCATCACCAGGACCATCGTCATCCCCGACGTGTCCGGCGAGTCCTTCAACCGCATCCAGCTGCGCGGCTACAGCACCATGACCAACCGCGCCTCGATCATCCAGGTGACGCACGACGGCGTCGGCATCGACGTACGCTGCTCGCTCGCCGCGATCTACGGCCTGGCCTTCGTCGCCCCCGCCAAGACCGAGCACAACGTGGCGCTGCGCTTCGCCGGCGAGGTCAACACCGACGACACCGACGCCGCCATCCTGGAGTGCACGTTCGTGTCGTTCAAGCTCGCCGTCGACCACGTCGGCCGCGGCCTCTACTTCTCCCACAACCTCGTCGCGCTCTGCACCACCGGCATCAGCCTCGCCTGGCCCACCGAGGGCGTGGAGGGCGGCGGCGTCCATCTCCCGCCGTACGGGCTGCGCAAGTGGCTCATCACCAACAACCACTTCCACAGCCCGTTCCAGGCCATCGTCGCCCAGGGCGCGGAGAGCAGCGACTTCCGCGGCATGATCATCCAGGGCAACCTGCTCGACATCGGCCGGCGCCTGTTCATCGGCAGCATCTCCAACTCCACCATCAGCGGCAACGTGGTGGAGAACGCGGACAACGGCGCCATCATCGAGATCACCAGCGGCGGCCACAACCTGACCATCGGCGACAACGTGCTCGGCGGGTTCGAAGCGCCGCAGGACAAGGGCACCCGCGCGATCCAGTTCTCCAGCGACGTCAAGGCGCACAACGTCACCATCAGCGGGAACACCTTCAACTGGCTCAAGGGCACGCCGATCCGCTTCGAGAACGACGCGAGCAGGATCACCATCGCCAACAACTCCTTCGACAACTGGAACCTCTCCGGCCGCAGCGACAACGCCGCCATCTCGGTGGCCGGGAAGGCGAGCGCGTTCAGCGTCATCGGCAACGTCATCTCGGCCGACCCCGCGAACCGGCCGCCCATCGCGACCACCGGCGGGCTGCACGCCTCCCACGTGATCGGCAACGCCTCCGAGCAGGTGCCGCTGGTCGGCGGGCCCGTGGGAGCGGACTCGTTCGTCCAGGCCACCCCCGGCAGGTTCAACCGCATGGAGGTGGCCGGGCCGCTGGGCGCGGCGGCGAAGGTCATCAGCACCTCGACCGAGCCGGTCAAGGTGGGCACGGACCGGTACGGCTCGTTCGTCGTGGAGGGCAGCAACGCCAACCCGGGCGTCAAGGGCGGGGTGCGGGTGGTGCCGGTCAACCAGTCGGGGTCGGCCGCCACCGAACTGCTCTGCGCGACCACGTCCACCAACGAGCTGGTGTCGATGGCCGCCAACGCCACCGGGCTGGTCCCGCCCGCCGACAACGCGCGCGACCTGGGCAGCGCCACGCAGCGGATGCGGACCGTGTACGCGCACCAGGTGGTCCTGGCCGAGCACACCCCCGACAGCCTGCCGGACGCGGCCGGCCAGTCCGGCGGGATCATCCTGGTCCGTGACCCGAAGACGGGCAAGCGGGGCCTCGCGCTGTCCGACGGAGCCGCCTGGCGCAACGTCGTCCTCGGCCCCCAGGTCTGACCGGCATGCGACCGATCCTGCTCACCCCCGGCGCCCGGCCGGGGGTCTGGCGGGGCGCCCTGGCCTGGACGGAGGAAGACGGCGGATGGCAGCCGTGGCGGCTGCCGCCGGAGCGGATCGCCACCGCCCACGCGCCCGTCCTGGTCACGCGGGCCCGCATGCCGGCCGGCGTCCGCGCGGCCGTCCGTACCGACGCCGCCGCGCTGGAGCTGCGCACCTGGGCCGCGGCCGACGACGTCACCTCGCTCGACGTCACGGTGGACGGCGCGCTGTGGCAGCGCACGGCCTTGGCGGCGGGGGCCGCGACGAGCCACGTCGCGCTGCCGCCCGGCGCCAAGGCCGTCGAGGTCTGGCTGCCCCAGTTCGGCGAGGTCAGAATCGGGCCCCTCGTCCTGCACGGCGCGACGTACGCCACCGCGGCCCCCGGTGGAGGGCCGCGGTGGGTCACGTACGGCAGCTCGATCACGCAGTGCCGCTCGGCGGCCGGGCCGAGCGAGACCTGGCCCGCCCTGGTCGCGCGGCGGCTCGGCTGGGAGCTGACCTGTCTGGGGTTCGCCGGAGAGTGCCACCTCGACCCCGTCGCGGCCCGCGCCATCGCGCGCACGCCCGCCGACCTGATCTCGCTGTGCCTCGGCGGGAACGTCCACGGCTTCGCCAGCATGAGCGCGCGCACGTTCCCCGGCCAGGTGTCGGGATTCATCCAGACCATCCGTGACGCGCACCCGTCGGTGCCGATCGCCGTGCTCACCCCGATCACGTCACCGCCCCGCGAGCGGCTGCCCAACCAGGCCGGGATGACCCGCGACGAGGTCCGCACCGCCGTCGCGGACGCCGTACGGACGCTGCGGAGCTGCGGCGAGACCCGGCTCCACCTCATCGACGGCCCCGTCGTCCTAGGCCCGCGCGACGCCCACCTCCTGCTGGACGACGCCCTCCACCCGGACGCCGACGGCTACCGCCTCATGGCCGACCGCCTCACCCCCCGCCTGGCCGCCGTCGCCGCCCACCGTCGAGTTCCCTGAGTACGGTCACACTCGGAGGACGAACGGGACGCGCCTGGTGATCCGTCTAGGTGAGGAGCGTGTAGTCCTCCAGCGTCGGCGGCCAGAGGGCGTCCTCGCCCGCCATGGCCTCCGGCTCGTACGTGTGCAGCTCGAGCGCGAGGTCGTCGGCGCACCAGTAGGCCGCCTCGCGGTGCGCGTCGCGGCCCTCGCACCACAGCCTGCGTTCCCGGTGGACGACGTAGACGAAGTAGGCGTACGACTCGACGTGCCGGTGGGCGACACGGGCGCTCTCCAAGGCTTCGTGCACCTCGTACACCAGGCCGGTGCGGCCGTCGAGGAAGAGGTACCAGGTGTCCATGGCGTCGAGCATGAACAGGGCGCCGAGGTCGTCCGGCAGGCCCGGACAGGCGCGCAGCTCGTCCAGGCCGTCGGACCAGTACTCGGACATCGGCTGGGCGAAACGGCGACGCTCGCCCGTCCAGCCGGGCTCGTGGAGGCCGCCGGCGGGCAGGCCGACCTCGGTCAGGAAGCGGCGGGTGGGCGCGTGCGCGATCGCGGGATGGAGCCCGCCGTCGTCCGGCCTGAAGACGCCGTCCTGGCCGTACAGGTCGTCGAGCAGTTCGCGGGTGACCCTGGTCGCGGGGCGGCGGAGCGGCAGCGGGGTGACGGTGTCCGGCCCGCCTGCCAGGCGTTCGTGGTGGGCCAGGTGGCGCGTGAGGTAGTCGGGCGGGGACAGCTCGGCCGAGACCGGCCAGCCGCGCATGACGGCGGCCAGCTCCCCGTGCGCTTCGGCCGGCGGGGCGACCATCTCGGCCAGGCAGGGCAGGCCGATGGCGTAGGCGGGCAGGCCGGGCTCGGCGAGGGGCAGCCGGGCGGCGGCCTCCGCGACGCCCCGGGCGGCGGCCTCAGGTGCGTCGCGGTGCCGGCCGCAGTGCAGCAGGCGCCACGTGTACGGGCCGATCGGGCCGAAGGCGAGGGCCAGCGTGCCGGCGGCGGCGCGGGCGTCCGGCGACAGGCCGGCCAGCCAGGCACGCGCCACCCGTCCGTCGATCGGCAGGTCAGGGCCGGGATCGGCGCCCTCGGCCCGGGCGGCGAGCGCGGCGATGCCCGGCGAGGGGTAGACCTGGCCGGCGGTGAACGGCGAGCGCGGCACCCGCTCGGCGTCGTACCAGGCGGTGAAGGCGGCGCGGTCGGTGGCGCGCGGGTCGTCCAGGTCCAGCACGAACGCCGCCGGCCCGAGCCCCTCCTCGGCGTCGGGGCGGGTGAGCTCGACGAGCAGGCGGACGTGCGGGTTGACGGCGAGGGGAAGGACGAGCTCGGTGAACGCGCGCTCGGGGTCGTTGCTGCGGTGGGTGTCGGCCACGGTGACGAGCACGGGCCGGTCGATGGCGTCCAGGCCCGCGCCGTCGAGCTTCAGCTGCCCGGCCAGGTCGCGTACGGCGTCGTCCACGTCCATCCCGCGCAGGAGGATCGCCGCCTCGTCCGAGCCCGGATAGCCCGACCAGTCCCAGACGCCGGCGTAGCCGAACCAGGACAGCAGCCGGGTCTTGCCGGCGGCGGGCGAGCCGGTGACGACGCAGACGCGCGGCCCGTAGGGGTCCTCGCGCCAGCGCAGCAGCGCGCCGGCGGCGGGGGCGCGGCCGGCGGTGGGCTCGTCGCGGATGCCGCGCCCAGGACGCGTCTCCACCCAGGCGGGTGCGGCGGCCAGGTAGTCGGGCACCTCGCGCGGCCCGCCCAGCAGCTCGCGGACGAACGTGGTGAGAGCCGCGTGGAAGCCGGGCATCAGCGCCGCGGTCTCGGCCCAGTCGTCCCGTACGCCGCGCACGCAGGGCTCGTCCCTGTGCCGCGCCAATCTCATGGGGTCGTCGCCGTGATCGTCGGCCAGCTCGCCCAGGTGCCCGAAGAACGCCTCCTGGATCGTGCGCAGCCTGCCGACGTGCTCGCGCAGCCGCGGCGCCTGCGCGTGCTCGCCGAGCGCGCCCAGCACGCCGTCGAAGTGGCCGATCCGCACGTCCGGCCAGGGCAGGCCGACGGCCAGGAACGCGCCGGACAGGCGGGAGGGGAGGTCGCGCGGTACGTCCATGATCCACCGAGTCTAGGGCGCGGCCACGACACCCCTTCGCCCGGCGGTCAGTCCTCGCGGAACAGGCAGCGGAAGACGTGCCGGCGCTGTCCGGCGCTTCGCCGGCCGGGGAGTTCGGCCCGCTCTTCGGATGGAGGCGGGCATTGGTCAGGCCCGCCTGCTCCGTCTCATCCACCGGCTTCGAGCACGCCGTGCTCGACCAGCGCGTCATGGGCGAGGTCGGTCACGTCCAAGAGCCGAACCGGTCACGAATCGAGAAGCGCCGCCCCCTGAGCCGCGCCTAGCGTGATCTGGCAGGGAGCGCACGAGGTGCGCTCCGGCCTGAAGCCGCCCGTCCAGCAGAGGAGGTCCCGATGACCGGGAACACGTGGGTACGGCAGACGCACCGCTGGCTGTCCATCGTCTTCACGGTGACCGTCCTGGCCGGTATCGTCGCCGGGGTCCTGGAGGTCGCCGAGTGGGTGTTCTACCTGCCGCTGCTCCCGCTCGCCCTCCAGATGTTCACCGGGTTGTACCTGTTCGCGGCGCCGTACGCCGCCAGGCGGCGCGGCCCCCGGGAGACCTGACCGGCCGCGGTCAGCCCACGGACTTCCTGACGAGATCGGTGATCGTCTCGACGGCCGCGTCGCTCAGCTCGGTCACGGCGAAGGACGTGGGCCACAGGCCGCTGTCGTCGGCGAGGTTCGCCTCGGGGGTGAAGCCGAAGGTGGAGTACGGCTCCTTGTCGACGTGCCCGCTGCGGAAGAAGCAGACGACCTTCCCCTCGCCGGCGTAGGCCGGCTGTCCGTACCAGAGTTTCGGCGAAAGCTGCGGGGCGTGGGCGGTGACGATGGCGTGGATGCGTTCGGCTGCCGCGCGGTCGGGCTGCTCCATCTCCGCGATCTTCGACAGCACGTCGAGCTCGGCGGCGGCCGCCTTGCCGCCACGGCCCCCGCTCGCCTCCTTCCTCAGCTCCTCGGCGCGCTCCTTGATCGCCCTGCGCTCTTCCTCGGAGAAACCGTCCGTGCTCATCACTGTCCCCTGCCCGGTCGCCATCGGTGATTACGTGCTCACGACGCTAACCCTGCCGCGCGAACCGGCGCTTCTCGAATCTTGATCGATGGTGTCCATGGACAACGGGCGTGCGCAGGCGCAGCGGTTGCGCGACATCGCCGTGATCCGGCGGGTCCGCGACCGGATCGACCGCGAGTACGCCAAGCCGCTCAACCTCGAGGCGCTGGCCCGGGGAGCGCACCTGTCGGCCGGGCACCTGAGCAGGGAGTTCCGCCGCCTCTACGGCGAGTCCCCGTACGCGTACCTGATGACCAGGCGGATCGAGCGGGCGATGACGCTGCTGCGGCGCGGCGACCTGAGCGTCACGGAGGTGTGTTTCGAGGTGGGCTTCTCCTCGCTGGGGACGTTCAGCACGAGATTCGCCGAACTGGTCGGCGTGCCGCCGAGCGTCTACCGGCGTGACCAGTCCCAGGCCGCGGCGGGCATCCCGCCGTGCCTGAGCAAGCAGGTGACCAGGCCGGTCAAGAATCGAGAAGCCCGCGCCCGGTGATCGTGCCTAGCGTGAGCGGCATGAACGTCACCATCCAGCACACCTTCCTGCCGCACACCGATCCCGAGGCCGCGCTGCGTTTCTACCGCGACGTCCTGGGCTTCGAGGTCCGGGCCGACGCCGGTTACGAGGACATGCGGTGGATCACCGTGGGCCCGGCCGGGCAGCCCGGCACGTCCATCGTGCTGCATCCGCCGGCGGCCGACCCCGGCGTCACCGACGAGGAGCGCCGCACCATCCTGGAGCTCATCGCCAAGGGCGTCTACGCCGCCGTCACCCTGGCCACCGACGACCTCGACGGGTTCTTCGACCGGCTGCAGGCCGCGGGCGCCGACGTGGTGCAGGAGCCCATCGACCAGGACTACGGGGTCCGCGACTGCGCCTTCCGCGACCCCGCCGGCAACCTCGTCCGCGTGACCGGCGCCCCACCGCCGCGACGGGCGGGCTCAGCCCGTCGCCTATGAGGATGGCGGCTGCGGGCGGACTCCGGTCAGCGCGAGGGTGAGCAGCCGGTCTGCCTGGGCCGCGCCGTCGGGTTCGTGCTCGACGGCCAGGCAGATGGCGTTGACGAGTGTGAGCAGATCCGTGATCGAGACGTCGGGCCGTACGGCGTTCGCCCGGCATGCGCGGGCCAGCAGGTCCGCTCCCGCGTCGATGATCATCGTGTGGCAGGTGGCGCCCAGGCTCGGATCGCCGTCGTGGGCTCCCCGCATCAGCGAGGCGGCCAGGCCCCGGTTGGTCACGACGTGCCTGGCGACGGCTCGCAGCCAGGCCGCCAGCGCCTGCCCGGGGCCGGGCTCGGCGGCCAGGCCGGCGGCGGTGGCGCACAGGGCCTCGACCTTGTCGCGGAAGACGGCCTCCAGCAACAGCTGCCGGGAGGGGAAGTGCCGGTGCAGCGTGGCCGAGCCGACGCCGGCGCGCCGGGCGATCTCCTCCAGCGACGCCTCGGCTCCGTGCTCGGCGACGGCCTCGGCGGCCGCGGCCAGGATGCGGTCGTAGTTGCGGCGGGCGTCCGCGCGCATCGGACGCGTGGCCGTACGGCTGTGGAGCGGCATGTGTTCTCCGGCGGGCTTGCATAAACGGGGTGGCCCTCCATATCGTACTCGCACAGAACCGGAGGGCCACCCCACTTAAGCGGGTGGTCTCCGCATGCCTTCCGTCTGGAGACACCTCGTGAAGACCATCGTGGTGATGGGGGCCACCGGCCTGCAGGGCCGGGCCGTCACAGCACACCTGCTCGCCGGCGGCTCGCAGGTGCGGGCGGTGACCCGCGATCCGGGCGCCGCAGCCGCCCGGGCACTGGCGCGGGCGGGCGCCGAGCTCGTCCGCGCCGACATGGACGACCCCGCCTCACTCGCCGTCGCCGCCGAAGGCGCCGACGGCCTGTTCAGCGTGCAGCCCACCGTCGGCTCTCCGGGCACCCCGGCGGGCTTCTCGGCCGAGGACGAGGTCCGCTGGGGACGCAACGTCGCCGACGCGGCGCACGCCGCCGGTGTGCGGCACCTGGTCTACGCCTCGCTCGCCGGCGCGGGCCGCCACGACACCGAGAAACTGCCGGGCAACACGATCAGCAAGTGGCGGGTCGAACGGCACATCATCCGGCTGGGCCTGCCCGCGACCTTCCTGCGCCCGGTGTCGTTCATGGAGAACTACACCGGCGCCTACCACCTGCACGACGGCGCCGTGGCCACCGCGTTCGCCGCCGACGTGCCGCAGCAGGTCATGGCCGTCGACGACGTCGGCGCCTTCGCCGCGCTGGCCTTCGGCCGGCCGGGCGAGTGGATCGGCCGCGCGGTCGATCTGGCCGGGGACGAACTGACCCCGCGCCAGATCGCCGCCGCCATCTCCGAGGCGATCGGCCGGCCGCTGCCGTACGTCCAGATCCCCCTCGAGGTGATCGCCCGGCTCGGCGCGGACTTCGCCTACGCCTACACCTGGCTCAACGAACGCGGCTACCGTGCCGACGTCGCCTTCACCCGCGCCCTGCACCCCGGCCTGATGGACCTGCGCACCTGGCTGCGGCGGACGGGAGTCGCCCAGATCGCCGCCTTCCTGGACGCCCAGGAGGCCGCCGGGCAGAACCCATGAACGCCCTGGGCCGTCAGCCGGGCGGGTACCCGCCATCGGGCTGGTAGCCGCCGTCCGGGGAGGCGATGGAGGCTTCCCAGGGGAACTGGCGCGCGACCGGGTGTGACCACGGGCACAGCCTCAGGGCGGAAGCAGTTTCTGCCGCACCCGTTCGCTCTCCGCGCGGCGGTGCTGGGCGTCGTACAGCGTCAGCGCCCTGCGCCAGGCGGCCCTGGCCTCTGCGGTGTGGCCGAGCGCGTGGTGGGTGTCGCCGAACGCCACCAGCGTGTCGGCGCTCTGCGAGGCGTTGCCGGTGCCTTCGCGCAGGTCGAGGCAGCGCCCGTAGTACTCCAGCGCGCGTTCGTACTCGCCCTGGTGGAAGGCGAGCAGGCCGAGGCTGTCGAGGGTGGCCGCTTCGCCGCCGCCGTCGTGGTGGCGGCGGAAGAGGGTGAGGGCCTGCTCGCAGGCGTCGCGCGCGGCGTCGTACTCGCCGAGTTGCAGGCGGATCCAGCCGACGGCGCTGAGCGCGTTCGCCTCCCAGATCGGATCACCGGCCTCGCGCTGCAGGCGCAGCGCGGTCTGCGCGTGCGCGAGCCCGCGCCGCGGCTGCCCGTGGACGCTCCACGTCCAGCCGAACGTGTGGTGCACCTGCGCGAGCATGGGCCGGTCCTGGGCCTGGCCGAACAGCTCCAGCGCCCGGTCGAGGTGGCCGGCCGCCGCGTCGATCCGGCCGGCCGCGGCGTGGGCGTAGCCGGTGTGCCAGTGGACGACGGCGGCGGTGTACGGCAGGCGCAGCCGTTCGGCGGCGGCCAGCGCGATCTCCCAGGAGGTGAGCCGTTCGCGGGTGTAGGAGCGGCGCAGCAGGAAGGTGTTCATGCCCCAGGCGAGCTGCCACGTCTCGGCGTCCATGCCCAGCTCGGCGGCCAGGACCTGCGCCGGAAGCAGGCACGGCAGCTCGGCCTCGAACCAGGCCAGCGCGGCGGCGGCGTCGGCGAAGACGTGCCGGCCCCCGCGCCGGGCAACGGCGGGCCGGTGCGGGTAGAGCGCCCGGTCGGCGGCGCATGCGGTGTCGGTGTACGTCTCGACGAGCCGGGTCAGGGCTTGCCTGCGGGTCTCGGCGGGCAGGTCGGCTTCGGCCCGTTCCGCGGCGTACAGCTGGATCAGGTCGTGCATCCAGTAGCGGCCGGGGGCGTGCTGCCGGATGAGGGTGGCGGTCTCCAGCATGGAGATCAGCGTGCGCGTCGCGGCGGGCGGGAGCCCGGCGAGTGCGGCGGCCGCGGGCAGGCCGATCTCGGGGCCGGGGACGGTGCCGAGCAGGAGGAAGAGCCGCGCGGCCGGCGGATCGAGCGCCGCGTAGGAGGAGGCGAACACGGCGCGCAGGTCCGCGCCGAGGTCCCCGGTCTGCAGGGCGTCGAGCCTGGTGGCCGGGTCGCGCAGTTCCCTGGCGAGGACGGCCAGCGGGAAGCCGGGGTGGGCGGTGGCGCGGGCGGCCAGCACTCCGAGCGCCAGGGGCAGGCCGCCGGTGTGCTTGAGCAGCACGGCGACGGAATCGGGGTCGGCGGCCATCGTGTCGGGGCCGAAGTGGTGGGCGAGCATCCGGCGCGCCTCCTCGTCGGAGAAGGCGCCCACCTCCAGCAGCCGGGCGTCGTGCGTGGTGTGCAGGCTCACGAGCCGGTTGCGGCTGGTCACCAGGACGGTGCAGCCGGGCCGGCCGGGGATGAGCGGCGTCACCTGGGCGCTGTCCCTGGCGTTGTCCAGGACGATGAGCACCCGCCGGTCGGCCAGGACGGACCGGTAGAGCGCGGCCCGCGCCTCCTGCTCGTCGGGGATGACGGCGGGCGGCACGCCGAGCGCGGTCAGGAAGTGGCGCAGCACGGTGCCGGGCGGCACCGGTTCCTCGGCGGCGTCGAAGCCGCGCAGGTTCGCGTAGAGCTGGCCGTCGGGGTAGCGGTCGCGGTGGGTGTGCGCCCAGTGGAGGGCGAGCCACGTCTTGCCGCTGCCGCCGGGGCCGCTGATCACGGTGACGCCGACGTGGCCGGTCTCGACGCTCTGGCGGCGGTCGAGTTCGGCCAGCTCGTCGCTTCGGTTGGTGAACGAGGCGGGCGCGGCGGGGAGCTGGCTGGGCACGGGGAGGGCGGGCGGCCCGTCCTGGCGGTGCGGCCGGCGCGGGTTGGCCTCGGAGCGCAGGATGCGGTGCTGCAGTTGCTGGAGCTCGTCGGTGGGTTCCAGGCCGAGCTCGTTGACCAGCCGGCAGCGGAACTGGCGGTAGACCTCCAGGGCCTCGCTGGGGCGGCCGCTCTCGTACAGGGCCTGCATGAGTTGTTCGTGGAGGCGTTCCCTGAACGGCGCCTCGCCCGACAGCGCGCGTGCCTCGGTGACGACGTCGGTGGTCCTGCCCAGGGCGAGCAGCACCGACAGCCGCTCTTCCAGGGCGTCGAGACGCAGCCCGTCGAGCCATTCGGCCTGCGTCTCGGCATAGGAGCCGGTGATGCCGGCCAGCGGGGCGCCCCGCCACCAGCGCAGCGCCTCGTCGTAGTGGCCGAGCGCCTGCTCGGCCGGCGCCTGCCTGGCCAGCGCGATCTGGTCCTGGAAGCAGGCGAGGTCGAGCCTGGCCGGGCCGAGCCGTACCAGGTAGCCGGGCCGCTGGGTGTGGATGACGGGGGCGCCGAGCGCCGCGCAGGCGCGCCGCACTTCGGACACCAGCATCCTGACCCGGGAGGCGGCGCCGCTGGGCAGCGGCTCCGCCCAGATCGCCTCCGCCAGCCGCTGCGTGGAGACCACCCGGTCGGCCTGCAGCAGCAGCGCGGCCAGCAGAGCGCCCTGTCTGCCGGAGAAGGTGACCTTGCCGGCGCCCGCTTCCAGTTGGACGGGGCCGAGCAGGCGGAACAGTATCGCCGGTGCGTTACCGTCCGGCTTCTCCATCTACGATCCTCCCGTTTCGCGCCCTGACGAGTGTACGGGCGTGAAGATCAGGAACCGTGCGGAAATCAGGCGGAAAACAGACACCTGATCTTTAGGCTCGCATCGAAGTTCCGCAGATGGAGCCGCTCGCGACCCCCGCGGCTCCGCATCTCGAAAGGATTGGCGCATGAAGCTTGCCATGAGGCGCGTCTCCCTGGCGATGTCGACCGCTGTCGCTGCCGCCGCCATGACCGCTGTCCTCGCACCGGCGCCGGCTTCCGCGGAAGTGATCGTCCGCTGGTATCCGTACACCACCGCGGGCGCGAAGTCGTGCAACAGCGCCGCCAACGCCGCCGGCCCCGAGTACTACTGCACCACGGTGAAGATCGGCTCCACGAAGATGTACGCCCTCGCCCGTCCGTAAGGGCCCATCTCCCCATCCCGATGTCCGTCCGGTCCGCGTGACCGGGCGGACATCGGCATGTCGCCGCCCGCTGAGCTTGACGTCCTTCAGTGCGTGAGTGTAACTCTAGAGTCCATCACTAGAGCTGAACTCTAAGCTTTGGAGGGAACGATGACCCGGCAACACGCCGAAGAGGAGACCATCCACCGCGCGCTGGAGCGCTTCTACCGCGACGGCAAGGCACCGTGGGACACCGGCGTGACCCCGCCCGAGCTGGCCGGCCTGATCGAGGGGCCGCGGAGCCTGCCGCCCGGCCGCGTCCTGGAGCTGGGCTGCGGCACCGGCACCAACGCCGTCTACCTGGCGCGGCACGGCTGGGAGGTGACGGCCGTCGACCTGGTCGCCGGCGCCGTCGAGCAGGCCAAGGAGAAGGCCGCCCAGGCGCAGGTGACGGTGAAGCTGCTGCACGGATGCGTCACCCGCCTCGACGACCTCGACGTGGCGGGCCCGTTCGACCTGTTCTTCGACCTGAGCTGCTACTGCGGCGTCGCGCTGCACCGCCGCGACGCCTACGCCGCCGGCCTCACCCGGCGCGCCGCTCCAGGGGCGCGGCTGCTGATGTTCGGGTACGGCCCCGAACCGGCCGGCGGCCCGGCCACTAAGATCGCGTCGTGGGCGGCCGGCGTCACCGCCGACGAGATCCGCGCCAGGTTCGACGGCTGGGAGCTCCTCGACGTCACACCGGGCACCAACCCGTTCCCCACCTTCTGGTTCACCCTGCGCCGCGACGGCTAGCGGCGCCCCCGACGCATAGGGAGAGCACCATGACACCCGGCCCCGTGACCCTGCGACCAGTCGGCCGCGTGATGGGCGGTCGCAGCGAATGGGTCGAAGACGACTGGCACGACGTACGGGCCGTGATCCGGCTGGACGACTCCGCCTTCACCCCTTCGGCGGTGCTCGGCCTGGAGGACTTCTCCCACCTGGAGATCGTCTTCGTCTTCGACCGGATCGACCCGGCCGAGGTGCGCACCGACCCCCGTCCCCCACGGGGAAACCCGGCCGCGGCGCCCGTGGGGATCTTCGCCCACCGGGGCCCGTACCGTCCCAACCGGCTGGGCGTCTCCCGCTGCAGGCTCCTCGCCGTGGACGGCCTTGACCTGCACGTCGCCGACCTGGACGCGCTGTCGGGCACCCCCGTCCTGGACATCAAGCCGTACCTGACCGAGTTCGCCCCCCGCCACCCGGTCACCCAGCCGGCCTGGGCGAGCGAGCTGATGAGCTCCTACTACTGACCGCGCCGGGCTCAGGGCGCCAGCGGCACCTCCCCGGCCGCCGGTAAGGAGGCGATGAAGGCCGGGTAGAGGTCGGCCCACAGCAGGGTCGATGCGCGGGCGCGGGCGGCCGGGGTGAGCGTGAGGGCCGGGGGTTCGTACCAGTGCCGCCACAGGGCGTGGACGGCGTCGGCCAGCAGCCGGGCCGGGATGGCGGTGGCCGCGGGGTCGGCCGTCCTGGCCATCAGCGGGTGCGGACGGGGCGGGGTCAGGGGGCGCCCGGTGAGGCGGTCGACGCGCATCGGCGGCTGGACGTAGCGGACGTGCTCGACCTGGCGGAAACCGTTGCGAGCCCAGAACGCGGTGGTCTCCGGCCTGCTCTCCACCAGGGCGAGCACCGGCCGTTCGCCTCTCGCCGCGGCCTCGGCGAAGACGAGCTCCTCGGCGCGCGCGAGCAGCATGCGCGCGTGCCCGCGGCCGCGCTCGCCGGGAGCCGTGACGATGTGCCCGCCGCCGATCACCGCCACCGGCTCCCGCTGGGTGACCAGCGGAATGTAGTCGCAGGTCAGCGCGGCAAGCACCCGGTCGCCCGCAAGCCTCGCCACCGCGAACCGCCGCGCCCCCGCCACCTCCCGGACCGGGAACGACTCCTGCGCCTCGAGCTCGGAGGCGGCGAACTCGGAGCGCAGCAGAGCGTGGACGGCGTCCAGGCGCGCCCGGTCGCCGACCCTCTCGGTGGTGATCATCGCGTCCTCGGCCCTCGGCTCGGCAACTGCCCCGATCATGGTGCCGGGCGGCGCCGGACGCGGGCAAGACCTCGCCCGAGCGGGGTCAGGCCGGCCAGCCGCCCCCTGCCGCGATGGACGCGGCGAGCTGAGCTCGATGAGGTGGTGGCCTTGTTCGATCAGGCGGTGTCGGCGCGGGAGTCACGGGCGAAGCCCAAGACGGACCTCTCCATCCCACGGACAGGCTGGGGGCAGGCCGGGGGCCGGTAGGGGGCCGCGTGCTCGTCGGCTCGCCTGCCGACATCTCCCCGGCGTGTCTGGTGCTCAGGTCTGGCTACTGAGCCGGTCCGGTCTGCTCGTTGCCGAAGACTTCCGCGACGAGGCGCTGGGTCGCCTGCTGGAAGGCCGCTCCCAGGGACAGGGCGGCGTCGTCGACGTAGTTGAGCGCGGCGGTCAGGGTCTTGCTGCCGTCAGGGGTGCTGTACAGGAGCGCGGCGTGACCGGCCATGCCGCCATTGTGGGTGATGACGGTGCCGCCGCCGGGCGCCTCCTGCACGAACACGCCCAGGCCGTAGCCGGCCTTGGCCTCCGGGGCGCACATCTCGGCCAGCAGCTCGGCCGGTAGCAGCTTGCCGCCCAGCAGGGCGGAGATGAACGTGTGCAGGTCACGGGTAGTGGAGATCATGTCCCCGCCGCTGGAGATCCAGGACGGGTTGTGCCGAGTGACATCGACTGTCCGAATCTGACCGTCCTCCTCGTAGCGGTAGTAGGCGTGCGCGTGCGGCTCGGGGATGTCCGTCTCACCGACCGGCTGGAAGGTGCCGGTCAGACCGAGCGGCCCCAGGATCAGCCGGTGCATCTCCTCGGCGACCGGGCGGCCGGTGACCTTCTCGATCAGCAGGCGGGCCAGCACGTAGTTGGTGTTGGCGTAGCTCCAGTCGGTGCCGGGCTCGAACCGGGCCGGCTTGGACAGCGCCAGCCGGACCAGCTCTTCGGGCCGGTAGGTGCGGAAACGGTTGTCCACCCACTCCTTGCCCGCAGGGGTGGCGGGGATTCCCGGCACGAACGTGCCGTCAGGGTCGAAGTCGCCGGTGAAGTTGAAGATCCCGCTGGTGTGCTGCAGCAGCATCCGCACGGTGATGCGCCGGTCCAGCCCGAACTCGGGCAGGTAGTCGTCCACCGAGGAGTCCAGGGCGATCCGGCCCTCGGCGACGAGTTGCAGCACCACGGTGGCAGTGAAGGTCTTGGTGTTGCTGCCGATCCGCACATGCCCGTCAACCGGAGGCTCGGTGTTCTGGCTCAGCTCGGCCACTCCGGCGCTGCCGGCCCACTCACCCCGCTTGTCGTGCACGCGCAACGACACTCCGGTGAAACCGGAATCGACGATCTCCTGGATGACCTTCTGCAGCTCCGGGCGATCCTGGGCGGCGGCGTCCGTCGGCACGCCCCCGCTGCCGCCGCCGGAGGTGGCCGAGGCGACGTCGAGCGCTTCGGTGATCTTGCGAGCCATCTCCCTCATGGCGGGGCCGGCTTCGCCCCTGGTGGTTGCCTCGACGGCGATCAGGACAGTGCGACGGAAATCGCCGGCCTCGGCCGGATCCTGCTGCTTGAGCAGGGTCATGGCCGCTGTCAGGGCCGGCAGCACCTGGTCGGCGAGGTCGGCCACGGTCTTGCCGTACTTCACGCCTTTGGGCGCCTTGGCGAGCACATGACCGATGCGGCCGGTCGCCGATGTCAGGGCGACAGATCCTTCGGTGGCGGCCCGGTGCGCCGAGCCGGCGGCACCAGCCGCGGACATCAGCGACACGGCGCCCCACGCGGCGGTCTGCAGGGTGAGCCGGTCCTGCTCGGTAAGGGTGAGGGACATGGTGACGTACTCCTTAACAGGGGAAATTTCACATGAACGGACACATGATGGAAGGGTGTGCTGATGGCCAGCGGGGTCTGGAAGCGAAGGGATACCGCCCGGTTGCCGTCCTGACCTCGCCGCTGACATGGCAGCGTCTGGCCGGCGCTGAGCGCGATGGCTGTCCGCGCCGTGGATGAGCGCGTGCACGCCGGTGGGGACCGGGCCTTCGATCGCCGCCGGTCACGGCGGCCACCGTGCGGCGAAGCTGGGCGCGTAGTCCTTCAGCCTGACGAGGTGCGCGCGGGCCGTCTCCCGTGCGCCGGCTGCGATCATGTCCGGCGCCTCCTGGGCGGGCATGCCCATGAAGAACCGGTCGGCGCCTTCGCGTCCTATCTGCTGGTGTTCGGCGACGAAGCCGCGCATCTCCCGCTCGTAGGCGGCGAACGCCGCCGGGTGCTCGCCGCCGGCGACGGCCAGTTCGCCGGCCAGGATGTAGGCGCCGATCAGCGCCTGGGAAGCGCCCAGGCCCGAGGCCTGCGCCGCGCAGTAGCCGGCGTCCCCGAGCAGCACCACCCGGCCCGAGGACCAGTGGCACATCTCCACCTGGGCGTTGGCGTCGAAGAAGAAGTCCTGCGCCCTGCTCATCTCCTCCAGCAGGCGCGGGATGGGCCCGCCTTCGCCGGCGAACTGCCCGGCCACGATGCGCTTGTGCTGCGCGACGTCGTCACGGTCGTAGGCCAGCGGTCCGCAGGTGAAGTGCAGCGCCGCGTGCGCCTCGGCGTTGTCGCGGATGCTGAGGATGTCGGCCGCCTTGCCCGGCATGCCGGCAAGCCGGCCGGAGCCGGGCAGGCCGAGGCCGAGGGGCAGGCTGAAGGTCGCCGTGTAGATGCCCAGGTGCCGGACGAACCGCTCGCGCGGCCCGAAGACCAGCGAGCGGGTGCCCGAGTGCAGCCCGTCGGCGCCGGCCACCAGGGCGAAGCGGCGCGGACGGCCACGTTCGAAGGTGACCCGCACGCCGTCGGCGTCCTGCTCCACAGCGGCGATCGAGTCGCCGAGGATGTACTCCACCTCCTGGCGGGTGGCCTCGTACAGCAGGCCGATCAGCTCACCTCTGAGGATCTGCAGGTGGTACGGGCTCCCGTCACGGTCCGCACGCGCCGCACCGCCCGGCCGCGTGTTCAACTGCTGAATCCGCTCCAGCAGGGCCATGCGGTCCAGCACGTCCAGAGCCTCGCCGCGCAAACCCGCCACGCCCCCGCCCGCACGCACCCGCGGGGCCCGCTCGACCACGGTGGGGGCGAAACCGTGGTGGCGCAGCCAGTACGCCAGAGCGGTCCCGGCGAGGCCGGCGCCGGAAATGAGGACGTCCATCACCCTGCTCCATCGAACCAACGAATCATGTGATTCGAGGATCAAGTACGGTGAGCACCCAGAACAATGATGAATGCTGAAAGATCACCTTCAGCGGGAGTAAACGGAGCAGGTCAGGCGTGGAACTGCGCGACATCGAGATCTTCCTGACCCTGGCCGATGAGCTGCACTTCGGCCGGACCGCCGCCCGGCTGTGCCTGTCACCCGCCCGCGTCACCCAGGCCATCCAGAAGCAGGAACGGCAGATCGGCGCGCCACTGTTCGAGCGCACCAACCGCACGGTACGGCTGACCCCGGTCGGGCGGCAGCTCCGCGACGACCTGCGGCCTCTCTACGCCGGGCTGAAGCACAGCGTGGAACGCGCCCAGCTCGCCGGCCAGGGAATCACCGGCATCCTGCGCGTCGGCATGCTGCCCGCCAACGCCCACGACCTGCGCCCCTACTGGGACGTCTTCCGCCTGCGGCATCCGCAGTGGAAGCTGCGCGTCCAGAAAGCCCAGTTCAGCGACGCCTTCGCCACGCTGCGCCGCGGTGACATCGACGTCCTGATCGCCTGGCTGCCCGTCGACGAGCCCGACCTCACCGTCGGACCGGTCGTGCTCGCCGAACCCCGGGTGCTGGCCGTCTCCACCGGCCACGAGCTCACCCAGCGCACGTCGGTCTCGCTGGAGATCGCCGCCGACTTCCAGCACCCGCAGTCCGACACCCGGCCCGGCTACTGGTACGACGCCTACATTCCCCGCGAGACCCGCCGAGGCCGCACGATCGAGCGCGGCCCCGTGGTGCACAACACCGAAGAAGCCATCACCCTCGCCAGCATGGCCGAGATCGTCGTGCTCTTCCCCTCCCACATGACCCGCTACTGGGCACGGCCCGACATCACCTACCTGCCCGTCACCGACATGGGACCGCTGCCGTACGCGCTGGTATGGCGCAGCGAAACGGACAACGAGCCCATCCGGGCCCTGGCCGAGGTCGTCCGCGACCTTGGCCCCCTCACGCCACAGAGCTGATCGCCGGACAACAGGGCGAACCCGGCTGCCACGGCTTCGCGGGCGCCGGTGCTGCTGCAGGTGGAGGAGCACGGCGTCACGGCGCCGGCGCGACCCGCGAGCAGGACCAGGCGCTGCTCGCCGACGTGCTGGCCTTCCTGCTGCACGCCGCCGCCCCCGCTGCGGGCGGCGAGGCCACCAGCTGAGCGGGCCGGCCAGCCGCCGGTCAGCGTCTCGAACGGCGCCGGCACGCGCCGCCGACCTGGTCGCCGAGCTGAAACGCGCACTCACCGCCTACCTCAGGAACGCGCCGCCGGCCCCGTGACGCCGGTGAAGCGGCGCAGCGCCTCCACCCCCGACACGCCATAGACGTCCTCCACCGCGTCCGCCAGCAGGTGACAGGTCCTGAACCGGTCCAGCGGGGTGAGCCCGAGCCGCGTCAGATGCAGATACGTGTAGTTCAGCAGCACCCGATACCGCCGGAAGGCCGGGCTGCGGAAGATCGCCTCGTGGTAGGCCGGGTTGTCGAACACGAGCCGCTGCAGCTCGCTCGGCTCCCGATGCGGCGCGCGCGGCTCCCCCTGCCGGCCCGCGAACGCCGCACCGGGCTCGAGCGCCGGCTGCACCAGCCGGCCGTCGTCCATCATCGCCGCGATCCGCGGCCGGTAGCGCTCCAGCAGCGCCGCCCACTCCCGCACGAACGGCACCGCCGCCGCGCCCGGGTCGTCCAGGCAGGCCACCACGTCGCGGACGCGCCCCGTCAGCGCCGCCCGCCGCTCGGCGAACACCCGCTCGAACGACGCGCGGGCCGCCGCCGGGTCGGCCGCCCACGTCAGGTACCCCTCGGCGTGCATCCGGAACGACAGGTAGCTGCGGTCGATGCGCTGCGAGGTGTGCGCGATGGTCAGCATGAGGCTCAGCGCCAGCCCCGTCCTGCCGTCCCGGCCTTCCCGTACGTGCTCCAGCATGTCGAACAGCAGCGGGGTCGCGTCGGTGTAGAACGCGGCCAGCAGCTCGGCCTCCTCGTCCGTGCCCAGGACGTGGCGGCGCGAGTCGTAGGCGGCGTCGCGGACGGAGTTGTCCGGCGGCCACGGCGTCAGCGGGCCGCGCTCCTGCTCCCGCATCGCCATCAACCGGTGCCTGGGCAAACTGTCGGCCGGATCGAGCACCACCGTGGAGGGGTGCTCGCGCAGGTACGCGCCGACCACCTCGTCCACGCGCGGCCGCACCACCCGCTCCCACACCTCGGGCGCCGCCTTGACGTTGATCCGCAGGTGCGGGCCCTGCCGCCAGTGACGCAGCACGTACGCCTGCTCGATCTCGCCGCGCAACCCCTCCAGCAGCGGCCGCACCGCATCCAGCAGCAGGGCGTCCTTGTCGGGCGCGTGATAGTAGACGTGCACGCAGTGCCAGACGGGAGTCAGGGGGACCACCTCCGGGAGTCGGCGAGACCGGCCACGGCGCGGCCCGCCAGGAACGTCGTGTGCTGCTCGGCTCCGGCACGCAGCCCCAGCCGGTTGTGGAACAGATGAACGCACCGCATCAAGATCAGCGCCACCGTGCGCCGCTCGGGCGGCGCCGCCAGCGCGAGAGCGGCGTGCGGCGAACCCGGATCGCGCGGCACGCACCGGCCTTCGGCGTGCAGCACGTCCAGCTCGTCGCGCAAGGCCCGCAGCGACGCCGCCCACGCGGCCAGCAACCCGCCGGCCGACTCCGGGCCCTCCCACAACCGGCGGGTCTGGGCGAGCAGCGCCTCCTTCCGCCGCCGCCAGTCCTCCTCCACCCCGGCCGCCGCCGTCGCGGGCCCACGCATGACGGCGGCCAGGCGATGGGCGGCCGAGGGCAGATCGGGCTCACACGCGGCGACCGCCATCGTCAGCGCCGCCAGCCCGATCGCCGTACGGCGGCCCATGTCCGTACCGGCGGCCAGCACCTCCAGGGCCAGACGGCTGGAGACGGCGAAGTGACGCTCGGCGGCGGCCACACAGGCGGCGTCACCGTACGCCTCGTACTCCGGCAGGTACCCGATGAACGCCACCGTGCCCGGCTCGTGCAGCCGATCGTCATAGTCGGCACGGCGCTCACCCCTGGCCATCGCGGCGGCGAACGCCCGATACGCGGCCGCATCCACCACCGGAGACGGATGGCAGGCGAAATGCGCCGCAGCACGCTCGCGCACCAGGTTACGGACGTCCTGCTGGCGGGCGGGGTCCGGCACCTGCAGCCGCAGCCGCACATGCTGGCCGCCCTCCCAATAACGCAGGAAGAAGGCGCGGCGGATCGTCCCGCAGGCCACCAGCTCCCGCGTCACCGGCCGCACCACACCCATGATCAGCGGGTCCAGGTCGCCGAAGTGGAACAGGTGCGCGCTGACCCACCGGTCCTCGCCCGCGATCGGATGCGCCGTCATGACGCCGGCCTCGCCGACAGCTGGATGACGTACTCGGTGACCCGCGCCTCGTCGCCGTAACGGGGCGCCTGGGAGGGGTCGGGCAGGGCCTCCTCCACCACCAGCAGCGCGCCCGGGTCGCGCAGCGTGCGCACGAAACCGGTCAGCAGCAGCAGGTCGGCGACGTCCACGTACATGGGCTTGCGGTCCTTGCTGAGCAGCCCCGCCAGCAACCCCTGACCCACATCGACGACCCGGGCGAAGAAACGGCGCGGCACCCCGTGCCCGGCCAGCCACTCGGCCAGCCTCGGCAGGTACGCCGCCTCGCTCTCCCCCTTGGCCGGCACCGGGAACACCCCGGCCCGCATCCGCCACGCCGCCCGCGCCACCGTCACCCGCCCCACGTCCACGCGCGGCCAGCACTCCACCACACCCTCCTGCGGCGGCTCACTCCGGGTGCGGAACACCCAGCCGGGCACCATCGCCGTGGACGGCTCCCCGAACACCCGCACCAGGAACTGCAGCCACGGCGGCAGCCAGTACTGAGCCGTCATGCCCAGATGCACCGGCCTGACCGGCCGCCCGGCCCCGTCCAGCAGGGCCAGGCGATCGTGCTCCCGGTCGTAGCCGACGGTGAGCTCCGCCGGCGTCACCGCCGGCAGATGCGCGTCGGGCGCGGTGAACGGGTGATCGAGCGCGACGTCCGCCGTGGCGGGCCGCACGTTGAGACCGCCGCCGGCCAGGCCCCGGCACTCGGCCACCAGCACGTCACCCTGCGCCGCCCGCAGCTCCTCGACGGGCGGCGCCTCACCGCCGGCCAGCGCGACCAGCCGGTGCAGCCGCGACAGGCCGCGCCCGTACCCGGCGGAGACCGAGTTGACGACGGCCCGCACACCGGCCGCCTCCGGCACCGCCTGCACGTAGCAGCAGATGGAGCCGGGCGGCCGCACGAAGCCCGGCCAGCTCTCCGCCAGCGCGGCCAGGCGGCCGGCCGTGACATCCACCACCGGCACCTCACCGCTCGTGCGGGGTCCGGTCCCGGCCGGGCCGGGTGGCGTGGCGTCCGTGATGGGGCCTGCGCCGAGGCGGTCCCAGAAGCCGCGCCGCAACTCGGTCAGGCGTCGCAGGCCGGCCGGCGGGTCGACATCGGGCAGGGCGCGGGTGCCCGCGACCGGGTCGCGCAGCATCGCCCGCAGCAACTCCCCGCCCGCGCCCGGCGCGCCGCTGTGAACGTCGCGGTACAGGGCCATCGCGTGCAGGCGGCTCGTGGGGCCGTACCGGTCCACGAAGTACGCGGCGGCGGCCACCTTGACGGGCAGGTCAGGGTCGAACAGGCCCAGCAGCCCCCGCAGCGCGTCGAGGTCGTCGCACACACCGCGCCAGGCGGAGGCGTTCAGCCGCCCCGCGACACCGGGGATGACCGCGCTGTGCCACAGCAGGTTCTTCTCCGGCAGGGACGGCCCCGGCGGCAGCACCTCCCGCAGCGCCGCCCGTACGACGCCGGAGCTCCTCGCCGGCTCGGCCCGCAGCGCCTGCGCGACCCGGGAGACGGCCAGCGCGTACGGGGCCGCCCCATCGGCCGCCAGCCACGACGCCAGCTCCCCCATCGGATCAGGCCCCTGCTCGTCATACGGCGGCACATACTCCACAAGCCCCGCCTCGGCCAGCGGCTCGATCCCCGGCGCGGCGGCCAGCGTGGCGTCGTCCCGCCGCCGCACCCAGTCCAGAGCCTGCCGCACCTGCGCCGTCGCGGGCACCGACGACAGCGGCTCCCCAGGCCCTGGGCTGAGGAACCACACACGCTCCCCGTCATCGGCCGCGGACGGATTCACCCGCAGCCGAGCCCGCTCACGCACCCGCCGATGCCGCGTCAGCACCGCCCACAGCGGGCGCAGGACCGCCCGGTCGAGCTCGGCCATGACCAGCCAGGACGGCTCACCGCCCGTGGCCACCGCCGGCCCGTCCGTCTCCCACCGGCCCAGCCCGCCGGCCGTGAACGTCGCGTACGGACTCGTCTTGACACTCGCCCTGGCCAGATAACGCGCCAGCCGCAACACCTCCTGCCGCTCCGGCGGCCGCCCGCCCAGCCACGCCTCAAGCCGATCGGCCAGCACCGCGCTGCCCTGCGCCAGCCCGTGCCGGAACCCGGCATCCGACACCGCCTCCCGCAGCACCCCCGTCTTCTCCCGCGCCTCCTCGGCCAGCACACCGGGAAGCGCCGCCCGCAACTCGTCGGCGCGCCGCCGCAACGCCGTCCACGCCCCGATCCTGGCCGCCAGGCCCGCCGGCAGCGCGCCCAGCACCTCGGCGGACACCGCCCGCCCGCCCAGGCGCCGGCCCGCGAACACCGCGCGCCGCAACGCCACCAGCCCGGCACGCAGCGGCCCCGCCGCCACACCGCCGATCACCTCGTGCAACGGCTCCGACAGCTCCGCGCCCTCCCGCCGCAACCGGGACGACACGTCCGCCAGCTCGTCCACCAGCCGCCACGTACGGGTGCACCGCATCCGCTCCAGCCCCGCCACCGGCAGCCCCGCGACACGGACCGCGACAACGGGCGACAGGGCATAATCGGGGTCAGCGAGCCTTGAAGAGTCACCGTCCCCCGCGACGGGGACGGCGGCATGCGCTATCTGGGTCAAAGGAAACGCGCTCCTCGAAGGGGTTCGTCAGGGGCCGAGGGCGCTCACGGCACGGGCGCCCTCGGCCCTGCTCGTCATCCCGGTGGCCGCGGCGGGCTCACCGGAGGACCGGCACCGGCGCTACAGCTCCGGAGCCCAGCAGCTCATCGCCGTCAGGTACGACGAGCAGTAGCCCGGCGACGACGACGCCCCGGTCTCGATGCTGCCGTGGCCCTCGGCCACGATGGAGTCGGCCGACACGACGTCGATCGAGTCGACCTCCAGGCCACGCAGGTCGAGCTTCAGGTTCTCAGCGGACATGTGCACTTCTCCTTCTGCTGTGTATCCGTCGAAAAGGGGTCACGCTGGTCGGTCGGGCGGCATCACCTCCTGGCTGACGAGGCCGTGGATCGGGCGGGTCACCAAGGGCCCGCCGGTCGGTGGGGTGCCCATCACCAGGAACGACAGGCTCCTCAACGGGCTCGCCGCGAGACCGAGCACCTCGTCGGTGGTCTCGTTCGCGCCGTCGGAGTGGATGCGGGCCGCCAGGCCCAGCGCGGTGGCGGCCAGCGCCGCCCGCTGGACGATCAGGCCCGCCTCCATCTGCTGCATCCGGTACCAGCGGTCACCGAACGCCGGCGCGCCCGCCACCGGGTCGCCCACCGGGATCAGGACGGCGGCCGCCCCGCGCAGCGCCACCTGCGTGTTCGGCAGCAAAGGGCCGGTGGTCACCGCGTCGATCGGGATCGTCGCGGGCGGCTCGTGCAGGGTGTGGCCGGCCGGGTCGTACCAGTAGGCGGCGCACGGCAGGCCGTCCACCCGCAGCGACAGCAGGCACAGGGCCGTGGCGGCCGGGCCCTTCGCGGTGCCGGGCAGGTCGGACGGGTAACCGGCGCAGGCCGCCCGCAGCACCGCGCCGAGCGCCCCGCCCCCGAGCGGGACCGGGCGGTAGCCGGCCAGGGGCGAGGCACGGCGCTCCCCACCGGGCTGGCGCGGCATGGGCGCGGGCTCAGGGGCCGGGCGAACCGCACGCGCGGGCGGGACAGGCGGGACAGGCGGGACAGGCGGGTCCGACGCGTGAGGGGCCGCGAGCGTGCACGCCCGGTGCAGGGCCGCGGCGAGCCCGCCGGGCATGGGCCGGGGAAGGGGCGTGCTCTCGTCCGCCGCCGGACGCGACACCAGCTCATCGAGCGACGGCGGCTCAGCCCGCGAGTCCTTCGTGGAAGGCAAGGACAGGGTGAGAGCGGCCAGGGTCGCTTCGCGGGCACCGTCGAGACCGAGCAGCCGATCCACCTCGCCGTCGGCGAACCGCAACTGCGCCCTACCCGCCAGCCCCAGCCGCCCGGCCACGGCCAGCGCCTGCGCGATCAGCACCCCGGTCTCCTGGCAGACCAGCCGGTAACCGAAATCTCCGTACTTGAACATCGACCGCCAGAACACCGCCGACAGCACGACCACCACATCCGCCCGATCACCACCGCCGAGCAGCCCGGTCAACGCCGGGACATGGTCGCCGCCCCGGACCCGCTCCACAACGTGGTGCACCGGGTCATAGTGGTACAGCGCGGCGGGCAGGTGCGGCTCCCCCGCGGCCACGTACGCCTCCACCGGGTACAGACCCCCGCCCGACGGGGCGGGCCGGCCCGCGAGCAACATCGGGGGCCGCCCCAAAGGCCGGCCGCCGTCGCCGAGGTGGTGGGACCAGACGATCCGGGTCAGGCCGAGCAGGTTCCGCAGCAGCTCGCCCACCAGGTGGTTCCAGGAGAGCGGCACCCGTTCAGCCCTCGGGTAACGCTTGTGGCGGGTCGGGGCGGCGGCCCAGTCGATGTCCAGCGGCCGCCGCTTCCGCATCGCGGCCAGATAACGGCTCGTGGCCGCGCCAGGCGCCGTCGTCGTGCGCACGCGGGCCTCCTCTCGGTGACCGGTCACGGGAACGGATGCGGGTAGGGGTTCAGCTCGTCGGGACATAGGTCGCGATCCCGATGACCGAGGAGCCTGGGCAGGGCGAGCAGCCGCGGCAGGCCGTGGACACGCCGGTAGCGGTGACCGAACGTCATGGAAAGCGTCCCCGGCACGATGACCTTCGCCGCGAACATGCCCGCCGCCCGCGCCTCGGGCGAGGTGATGTCGACGGCGATCACGTCCAGCCCCGTCGCCAGGTAACGACCGGCCAGCTCCGCCACGTCCCCGCAGAGGTCCTCGTGACGAGGCCAGGCGGCACGGGCCCTGATCTCCGGCAAAGACAGCGCGGGCCCGTCCACCGGCAGGAAACCCAGCCTGCCCGCCGCGTCCGGGTGCGCGCAGGCAAGAGGATGGTGCTCCAGCAACCGCACCTCCTCGGAGTCGGCCACCAGCCGCGCCGACGCCTCGGGATCGTAGCGTTCGAGATGGCCGGCCAGCATAGGGCTCACATCCTCAAGCGCCCGGCGCAACGCCCGTTCCGGGTCGAGGTGCGAGGCGGAACCGCACAACGCGTACGGACGCCCCGGCCCGCCCAGCGCGTCCACCGCCATCACCCAGAACACCGGCACCCGCTGCTCCATCAGCGCCGCGAACGCGTGCACGTCGTAGCCAAGCCGGTCACGTACCCGCTGGGCGAGCATCGGGATGCGCCGATCCGCCGCCGAACCGAGATCCACCCGCGGGACGGGCATCCGCGCATACCAGGTCGCCAGCGCCGCGTCACGCTCGGCCACCTCCAGCAGCCCGTACAGCACCGCCTCCGCCGGATGACCACCCAAGGCGCAGCCGTTCGAGCACTCGTAGGCGAAACCGAGGTCGTTCCTCGGGCGGGGCCCGAAGAACGCATAGCTCTCCGGCACCAGCACCGGCGCGTCCCGGCCGAACGAATACCCCCACACCCAGGTCGTCGGACGCTCCGGATCGAAACGGGTGAACAAAAAGCCCGGCCGGTCGTACCAGTCGTCCGGATACAAACCCAGCAGACGCGGATCGAGCGCCCGATCGGCGATCTCGCTGTACGCCGCACGGACACAGGTCCGGCGACTACGCGGATGGATGCCCGCGATCCGCTCCAACGCCTCCGCGATCGCGGTCGCCCGCGCCGAGGCGAAATCATCACTGCGGCCATAACCGTGATGGCTCTCGTGCTCAGTACGCGACGGGCTCAGCCGCGCCACCGCCATCGGACCGCCACCACGCTCCTGCGCCACCACCGCCTGCACGATGCCCGTCTCCGCATCCACGAACAACCGCTCCAGCCGCGCGCCGTCGATCTCCCCCACCCTGAACGTCCCAGGATCCGGCTTCTGCGCCGGGCGCGGCACGTACCGACCGGCCTGCGGCCCGTCGTCCACCCGCACGCCGCACTCGGGGCACAACGGATCCGGCAGGAACGCGTGCCGCCGCACCGCACCGCTCGTCAGCCGCACCCGCAGCAGCGCGCCGACCGTACGCGCGGAGCCAGGATCCCGCCGCAACCGGCGCACCTCCTCAGCGACCAGCGCCGCGACCGTCCGCGACACCAGCGGCGTGAGCAGCGTCGTCGCCCGCGACTCAAGGTCGCCGCCCCACTTCGCACGCAGAGCATCCCGGGCCGGCGCATCAGGACGGTTACCGGCCCGCCGACGCGCCACACACGTCGGGCAACCGGGCCGGCCCGGACGCACAGCCGGACCCACCAGCACCCACCCGGCCTCCACCCGCACCGGCAACCACGACACCCCACGCTCCACCGCCAGCCTCGCCACCGCCGGATACGGCCGCACATCATCGGCATCACTCGCCACGACGATCGCAGCCCCGGCCGGCTCGGCCGCGAGCGCCCGCCTGATCGCCCCATGCAGCCGCCCCTCCCCCAGGACGGTCACCAGATCAGGATCCGCGACGGACCCCATGACGGCCTCAGCCATCGACCAGAACGACTCGAGCCACGAACGGCAACCGCCGCGACACCTCAGGATCACCGTGCAGCGGCACCGCAACAGGCACCTTCCCGATCCGCCGCAACGCCCCGGCCATCACCCTGACGGCCTCCACCGGATCACCACCCGGCGGCCACAGGGGATGAACCCTCCCCCCAAGCGCTGGGGACTGCCACCGCAGCAGCAGCCGCTCCAGCCCGTCCCGGATCGCATCGGTGAGCGTAGGGCCGACGGACACCAGCACCTCCTGACCGGGAACCACGAGCGCGACGCCGGGCACCCCCAGCACCGCGGTGTGATCACGAACGTCCGGGCTCCCACCCGCGAGGACAAGCTGCCGCATCAACGCCTCAACCTCAAAATCCTGCAACGGCTCGATCGAGGTCGCCGTCCGAGCGGGTGGCGATCCGTTCGAGAGGCGGCCGCGCAGGAGATCCTCGCAGTGGGCCCGCAGACCGGCGGCCACCGCCTCCATCCAGCTCAACCCGGCACCGGTCCCGACCGGCGGCCCCGACCCGTCCTGTAGGGTGCGAAGGCCGGTGAAGCGCACGCCGCAGGGCAGACCATCGGGCAAGGCCACCCCCCGGACCGACCCCTCCCCCTCGGTGCGCAGAGCCAGCACGCCGTACGTGGCCAGCGCGGCGAGCAGACAACGCAACCGAGCCGTCCGCTGATCGGCGCCCCAGCCGAACGCCTCCCGCGCCGGCGCCCAGCCGGGCAGCACACCCAACGGATCAGAGACCACCGCCCGACACACCGCCACCGGCGACTGCACCAGCGCCCCCTCCTCCAGCATCCCGAGCACACCCAGCCGGGAGTCGACCAGCTCAGCGGTGAGCGCGAGCAACCCGTCCACCTCGACAGCGGCCACCGCCTTCTCCGCCGCAGGAACCCCGTCATGCGCGGCGAGCGCCTCCGCCAGCTCTTCGACCGCATCAGAGCCGCCCCCTTGAACACCGGAGGCGCGGGGGTGAGCCAGGAAGCGGTGCGGAAGCGTGTCGAGAGTGCGCAAATCCACCCGGATCAGCTCACGCTCCGAGCCCGTGTCGAGCCCCGTGACGCGGCTGAAGCAGGCCAGCGCCACGATCGCGGCCACCACCGTGGGCACCGGCCCCATCAGCAGGTCCTCGCCGGGCGGGGCCGGGGACGCGGCGGGCAGGCCGGCGAGCCGCTGCCAGCCCGACTCGGCCGCCGTCTCCGAGGGCCGCCCCACCGGGCCGACCCAGACCTCCGCCGGGCGGACCAGAACCTGCCCCAGCACGATCCCGGCCGCCTCACAGGCTCGGGCCGCCGCCACCAGCTCATCGAGGTCCGCGCTCACCTGGAGCACGATGTCGGCGCTCTCCGCGATCGCCCGGATGCCGCCGGAGAGGGACAGCGTACGGATCTCCTGAAGAGGATCACGGCGAGCGGCATCAGCAACCCGCCGCACCCGCTCGAACCCGTCCCGCTCAGAGCTGGAGGCGATCACTGTGACGTGCCGCCATCCCGACCCCACACACGCCTCCGCCAGCGCCTCCAGCAGCGGCCCCGCACCCACCAGCGCCAGCCGCGCGCGCCGGATCCGTTCGAAGCGCTCCTCCGGCGAGTCGAGCGCGTAGCCGATGAAGGCGATCTCCTCCGCGTACGCCCCCAGCTCCATCTCGCTCAGCCCGTGGGCGCCGGCCTGCCGGGCGTCCACCACGAAGCGCCACTCGGCGAGCTGCCCCACCAGCCGCTCGACCATGGCCTTCCGGTCGCCGGACAGGCTCGCGGTCAGCTCGCCCAGGGTGTGGTGGCCGGTCAGCGCGGGGGCCAGCCGGGTGAGCCACGCGTACGCCTGCCGCCCGCGCAAGGTGCACGCACCGTAGTCGCTGTGAACGTAGGCGCCGTCGGGGCATTCGACGAACCGTACGTCGTCTCTAAGCTGCGGTCTCATCGCCGAATCGGCTTTTGGGAGCGCTCCCATGAAGTGGATATTACGAACGGAAAGCCTTTATGTAAACCCCATATCACCCCTTTAAAGGAAGCCCGATGCCGGTTATAATCCTCAATTCCCACTAACAGTCACGGAATGTCACTTACCGAAAAAGAGTCACCGTGCTCCGCGCCGGCACCACCACCACTGGCACCATCTCCAGTACGGCGAACGCGCAGAAAGACCGACAACCCAGGGGCACTCGAGGGCGCCTCCGGGTTGTCGGTGGCGGTACGGGCGAAGCCCGTGCCTTTGTATGGATGGGCTTGCAAAAACCCGGCGCCTTTACAAAGTAAGTTACGACTACATGGTCGTCCCGCCTGAGGCGTCGAGCCGGTGGCCGGTGACGTAGCCGCTGTCGTCGGAGGCCAGGAAGGCGACCGTGCCGGCCACGTCCTCCGGCGTGCCCAGCCGGCCCAGGGGTGTCTGGGACGTCAGCCAGGCCAGCGCCGGGCCGACCAGCCGCCCTTCGTGCATGTCGGTGTCGATGACGCCGGGCGCCACGAGGTTGACCGTGATCCCCCGCGGCCCGAGCTGCCTGGCCAGGGCGACGGTCATGACGTCGAGCGCGGCCTTGGACATGGCGTAGTCGATCGCCCTGGGCATGGCCGCTCCCCTGGTCAGCATGGTGCCCACGGTGATGATCCGCCCGCCGTCGCGCAGCCGCGGCAGGGCCTGCTGGGTGATCAGGAACGGGGCGGTGGTGTTGACCGCGAACAGGCGCTCCAGGCCCTCGCGGGTGACGCCGTCGATCTCGCTCTGGTCGCCGAGGATGCCCGCGTTGTTGACCAGGATGTCCACCCCGTCGGCGTGCGCGTCGAAGGCGGCCCACAGGGCCTCTGCGTCGCCGGGCGCGCCCAGCTCGGCCTGGACGGCGAAGGCTCGTCCGCCGGCCGCTTCGATGGCGGCGACGGTGTCCTTGGCGGCGGCGTGGTTGGCGCCGTAGTGCACGGCCACCCGGGCGCCTTCACGGGCCAGCCGGGTGGCGATAGCGCGCCCGATCCCCCGGCTCGCCCCGGTCACCAAAGCCGTCTTGCCGGTCGATCTCGTCATGGGAATGCCTTTCTGTGTCATGCGGTGTAGGGGGTGGTGGTCTTGGCGTCGCGCAGCACGCGCGCCCACCAGGTGACCTGGTCCAGCAGGGTCTTGGCGGCCGCGGCCGGGCCGACCCGGTCCTTCGGCTGTCCGTTGCCGTCGAAGCACTCCCAGGCGCCGTGGAAGCTGACGGTGTCGCGGGTGGTGACGGCGTGCAGCTCGGCGAAGACGGCGCGCAGGTGCTCCACCGCGCGCAGCCCTCCGGAGAAGCCGCCGTAGGAGACGAACGCGACCGGTTTGGCGTGGAACTGCTGGTTGTGCCAGTCGATGGCGTTCTTCAGCGCGGCCGGGTAGCTGTGGTTGTACTCAGGGGTCACCACCACGAACGCGTCGGCGGCCGCCAGGCGCGGGGTCAGCCCGCCCAGGGCCGCCAGCACCGGCGCGGGCGCGGACGCCGACGGGGCCGCCCCGCCGAGCGGCACCTCGGCCAGGTCGATCACGTCGACGTCCAGGTCGGAGCGGGACCCGGCCTGGCCGGCGAACCAGTGGGCCACGGTCGGGCCGAAGCGGCCCTCGCGGACACTGCCGACGATGACGGCCAGCCGCAGCGGGTCGGTGATCACGATGTTTCTCCCTTCGTGGTGGCGGCCTGTCGCAGGGCCGCCAGCAAGGTCGTCTCGCTCTGGGATCCGGTGAGAGGGGGCAGGTTCTCGATGAGGAAGACCGGGACGCCGGTGATGCCGAGGCGGCGTACGCGATCAAGCCGGGCGCGCAGCTCGGCGGCGGGCACGTGACCGGTGGTCATGCCGATCTCGGCGGCCAGCCGGGCGAGCGTGGCGGGGTCTCCGACGTGCAGCCCGTCGGTGAAGTGGGCGCGGAACAGGCGTTCTGCCATGAGCTCTGCCTTGCCCTGCAGGGCGGCGTCGGCGATGAGGCGGTGGGTGTCGAAGGTGCCGGTGGCGATCGCCTTGCCGTACTCCAGCCGCAGGCCCTCACCGGCCACGCGTTCCGCGAAGGCGAGCGCGCCGGCGGCGGCTTGCGGGCCGAAGGTCTGCTCCAGGACCTCCAGCAGCGGACGCCCGTCGGCAGGAGCGCCAGGAGCGAGCTCGAAGGGCAGGAACTCGACCGTCACCGGCACGCCCTCGGCCCTGAGCCGGTCCGCGGCGCGGGTGAAGCGGGTGAAGCCGAGATAGGAGTGGACGCAGATGACGTCCATCACGAGGTGGACTCGCATCAAGTGCCTCACGCTGCCGCCGGGGCGGGCTCGGCCGACGGTGTACTGTCACGCAAGGGGACCTCGCGGATGAACCAGGCCAGGACGAAGGCGAGGGCGCCCAGCGCGGCGGCCCCCAGCGCCATGGCGTGGACGCCGTCGGAGACGGCGACGCGGACCGCCTCCCGCGCGGCCGGCGCGAGCCCGCCGAGCGCCTCGGGCGTCAAGGTGATCCCGCCCGCGGTTTCCGCGCCGAGGCGGTCGATGAGCGTGTCCTGCAGCCGGGCGGTGTAGAGGGCGCCCAGGGCGGCCACGCCCAGTGAGGCGCCCATGGTGTGCCAAAGGGTGACCGAGCCGCTGGCCGCCCCCATGTCGCGCGGCTCGGCGGTGTTCATGGTGATGATCGTGGTGGACTGCATCAGCAGGCCCACCCCGGCGCCGCCGATCAGCGTCAGTGCGGAGGCGAGCGCCAGGTCGGCGCCGGGCCCCAGCACGAGGAGCGCGAGCATCCCGGCCGTCACGGCGGCGCCGCCGAGGAGCGGATAGATCCGGTAGCGGCCGGTGCGGCTGATCAGCCGGCCGCTGCCGATCAGCACGGCGACCATGCCGAGCATGGCGGGCAGGATCAGCAGGCCGCTGGCGATCGGTGAGGCGCCGTGGACGAGCTGCATGTACTGGGGCAGGAAGGTCGCGGCCACCACCATGCCGACGCCGCCGAGGAACCGGATGACCTGGGCGAGGGTGAAGTTACGGTCCGCGAACAGGCGCAGCGGGACGATCGGCTCGGCCGCGCGCCGCTCCACCACCAGCAGGACGCCCACCGCCGCCAGCCCGATCAGCACCAGGGCCAGGATCACCGGCGAGGTCCAGGCGTACCGGGTGCCGCCCCAGCTCGCGACCAGGCTCAGCGCGACCAGGGCCACCGTCAGCAGCAGCGCCCCGAGGTAGTCGATCCGGGCCCTGATCCGCCGGCGCTCCAGCCGGATCGCACCGATGAGCAGCAAGGCGACCACACCGATCGGCACGTTCACGAAGAACGCCCATCGCCAGCCCACGTCGGCGAACAGCCCGCCCAGCAACGGCCCTGCGATGAAGGCGATCGGCATCATCACCCCGAACAGCCCCATCAGCCTGCCGCTGTGCCGGGGCGGCACCAGCTCGCCGATCAGCGCCAGAGCGCCGGTCATCAGCCCGCCCGCGCCCAGCCCCTGCACCATGCGGAAGCCGACGAGCTGGATCATGTCCTGCGACATCCCGGACAGCGCGGACCCCAGCAGGAACACCGCGATCGCGGTCATGTAGACGACCTTGCGGCCGTACAGGTCGCCGAGTTTGCCCCAGATCGGTGTCGAGGCGGCCATGCAGATCAGGTAGGCGGTGGCCACCCAGGAGAAGTACTCCAGGCCGCCGAGGTCCTTGATGATCGCCGGCAACGCGGGGCCGAGCATCATGCCGTCCAAGGGCGCTGTGATCATGCCCAGCAACACGCCGAGCACTCCCCAGCGGAGCGATTTTTCCACGCTTCCTCCAATTCGCGTACCTCGTACGAGAAATGGACCATAACCATTCAGGTACCATGTACGCAAATAGCGGCGGAGGGACGCGCATGGCCGACGAGAACGTGACCAGCATCTGGATGCAGCCGGAGGTGCACGTACGCTCCGGCCCCGGGCGGCGCCCCGGCTACAGCCGCGAGCAGATCACCCGCACGGCCGTCCGGATCGCCGACGCCGAGGGCGTCGAAGCCGCCACCATGCGGCGGATCGCGGACGAGCTGGGCACCGGCGCCATGTCGCTCTACCGCTACGTCCCCCGCCGCGACGACCTGTTCGACCTCATGATCGACCTGGCGATGAGCGAGATCGAACTTCCCGACGGCCCCTCCGGCGACTGGCGCGCCGACCTGACGCTGCTGGCCGAGCGGACCCGCGCCACCGGCCTGCGCCACCCCTGGCTGATCACACTGCTCACCAGCCGCCCCACGCTCGGCCCCCACCTGCTGCGCGTGCACGAGTACGCGCTCGGCGCCTTCAACGGGACCGGGCTCGACATCGACGACGTCACCGGCTTCGCCGGCATGCTGGACGACTACGTCCACAGCGCGATCCGGCGCGAGATCGGCTGGCAGGAGGAGGCCCGCCGCACCGGCCTCGACCCCGAGCGCTGGAAGCGCGACTACATGGGCCCCTACGTCCGCCACGTCGTCGCATCCGGCGCCTTCCCCCTGTTCAACCGATCGATCCTCGACTCCCGCACCGCCCACCTCTCCCCCGAGGAACGCTTCCGGCAAGGACTCGACCGCATCCTCGACGCCATCGCCGCGCTCATCCCCGCCACGGACCCCGGGGCGCCGCATGCCAGGAGATACGACGCGCAGGCGTGACGACATGTTGACCGGACCGACGGGGGACGACACCGACAGGTAGCTCGCAGATCCGGATGTGCGGAAGCGCCCCGGACCGATCACGGTCCGGGGCGTTCGCACGCACCCAGGCGAGTTGTCGCATCCGCAGGGCAATCCGCACGGCTGACGAGAGTGAGAACCGTCGATGGGCGAGTTGCCGGAGGCCGCCTTCAGCCACCGCGGCCGGGCCGGTCGGTCGTCAGGTGGCGCCGAGACCGCTGAGGAAAGTGCCGGCGACGACGTCGGCTGCTTGCGGGGGATCCATGGCGGGGAACTTGTGGGCGGCCGCGTCGACGAGTCCGTCAAGGACCGCCCGCGCCCAGGCAGCGTCGGTGCCGGCGCGCAGGTAGCCCTCGTCGATGGTGCGGCGGACGAAGGCGTCGAGCCGGGCGCTCTGCTCCTGGCGACGGATGTCGGCCTCGGGGTCCTTCTGCATCATGCGGCGCGTGTCGACAGGCCATTGACGGCTGACGGGGATGATCCCTTCTAGGTAGCGGTGGAGGGCGACCGGAACAGGGGCCTCGGTGAGGCGCGCCTCGTCCAGGACCTGTTCGGCGGAGTCGAGTTTGGCCTGGAAGACGGCACTGAGCAGCGCCTCGCGGCTGGCGAATCGGCGGTGGACGGTGGTGCGGTCCACTCCCGCGGCGGCGGCGATGGCCGCCATCGAGGCGCCCGGGTCCTCGGCCAGCAACTGGGCTCCGGCCTGGAGCACAGCGGTGAGGTTGCGTGCGGCGTCAGCTCTCATGATCTGGAGATTCTACGTCCAGTGGTCACTAACGGCACGACATCCAACGTGCAAGTCGCACCACCAATACAAAATGCAACTTCTATGTTGTAGTAATCAGAGATACCGCTACCATGGAGTGGCAAGCCAGCGCTGGAGCGCTGGGAGAACGACGAAACGACGCACAAGAAGAGGGATGCGCTATGTCACGGACTTGGCTGATCACCGGCGGCTCGCAGGGGCTGGGCAAGGCTCTGGTTCTCGCGGCGCTGAGCGCCGGCGACAGGGTGGTGGTGACTTCTCGAAGGCCGGAGAAGCTGAACTCCTTGCAGGCCGAGCACCCTGAGCGACTGATGGCGGTGGCGCTGGACGTCACCTCCCCGTCCGACGCCCGGGACGTGGTGGCGACGGCGGTGGAGCAGTTCGGTTCGATCGATGTGCTCGTGAACAACGCCGGTTACGCCACCAGCGGCTCGATCGAGGACTTTCCAGAGGACGAGTTCCGCGCGCAGGTCGAGGCGAATCTGTACGGCGTGGTCAACCTGACCCGGGCGGTGCTGCCAGTGATGCGGGGCCGGCGGTCCGGGCACATCGTGCAGATATCGTCCATCGGCGGACGCGTGGGCGGCACGCCCGGCCTCAGTGCCTATCAGACCGCGAAATTCGCCGTCGAAGGGTTCTCCGAGGTGCTGGCGAATGAGGTGGCCCCGTTCGGCGTCAAGGTCACCATCGTCGAGCCCGGCGGTATCCGCACCGGCTGGGCCGCGGGCGCGGCGGAGCCGTCCGGTCCCGTCACCTCCGACTACGAGGAGACGGTCGGCGCGTGGCTCGCGACGTTCGCCGAGTACGCCGGCAACGAGCCGGGTGACCCCGACCGCATGGCCCGCGCGGTCATCGGCGCGGTGGAGGCGGCGAAGCCCCCGCGTCGGCTGCTCCTCGGCAGCGATGCCCTGGAGATCGCCATCAGCGCCGAGGAGGCGCGCCTCGCCGAGGCCCGCGAGTGGGCCGAGGTCAGCCGCTCCACGGACTACCCCACCGCCTGATCACTTCGTTCCGGTGATGCGCCCGCACGCTCGGGCACCATCGGGAGCTGCCCGACCACCGGAGGTCGGCACAACCACGGGAGCGCGGCTGCCCGACCCCCGGAGGCCGACGTAACCACCGAAGGCCGGCTCAGCCGGCCTGGTCGGAGCGCCTACCTGTCCTTCGACATGACCGCAGGGCGGCTTCGCCCAGATCCGCGCGCGCCGGACGGGCCCGCCCGCGAAACGGCCCACCGACGACACGGGCCCATCCTCGGCACGGCCCGGCCCGTCCGGCCCCCATCCGGCCCACTGCGTCGCACACCGGCGGTAGACCTTCGGTCCCGCCCATGAGATGCCGGCCCGCACGAACCCGGCCAGGCCCCCCGAGCCGTGGCCGCCCGAATCACCGCGTGCGACTGCTCCCGGCGCCCTTCGCCATCCTTCCGTTCCCCGGAGAGTCATTCCATGCCCCGCAAGTCGCCCCGCCTCACCTTCGCGGTCCTCGCCAGTGGCGCGGGCGTGTTCTCGATGCTGCAGTCGCTCATCGCGCCGGCGTTGCCGACGATCCAGCACGCCCTGCACACCTCTCAGTCCACCACCACGTGGGTGATGACGGCCTATCTGCTGTCCGCCTCGGTGTTCACCCCGATTCTCGGCCGCGTCGGCGATCTGCTCGGCAAGACGCGCACGCTCGTCGCCGTCCTGGCGGCAGTGCTCGTAGGGTGCCTGCTCGCGGCGCTGGCACCCACCATCGGCGTCCTGATCGTCGCCCGTGTCGTCCAGGGCATCGGCGGAGCGGTGTTCCCGCTCTCGTTCGGCATCATCCGCGACCAGTTCGAGGCCGGCCAGGTCAGCGGCAGCATCAGCAACCTGTCCGCCATCATCGCCGCGGGCGGCGGCGTCGGCATCGTCGCCGCCGGGCCCATCGTGGCCGCGCTCGACTACCGCTGGCTGTTCTGGATCCCCGTCGCCATCGTCGCCGTCACCGCCCTCATAGCCGCGCGCTGCATCCCCGAATCGCCTCACCGTGCGCAGGGACATGTCAACTGGCTCGGCGCGCTGCTGCTGTCCGGCTGGCTTGTGGCACTGCTCCTGCCGGTCAGCCGGGGCAGCCGGTGGGGCTGGAACTCCGCCTCCGTGATCTCGCTGTTCGCCGCGGCCGTCGTCCTCTTCGGCCTGTGGCTGCGCGCCGAGTCACGCAGTCCGAGCCCGCTGATCGATCTGCGCGTTCTGCGCACGCGGCCGGTGTGGACCACGAACACGGCCGCTCTGCTGTTCGGCGCCGGCCTCTCCTCGGTCTGGGCCTTCCTGCCGGGCTTCGTGCAGACGCCGAGTTCGGCCGGATACGGCTTCGGTGCGAGCGTCACCGCATCCGGGCTGCTCATGCTGCCCATGCTGATCGCCATGTTCGTCGCCGGTGTCCTCAGCGGCCACCTGGAGCCACGGCTCGGCGCCAAGCACCTGCTGATCGCCGGTTCGGGCCTCGCCGCACTCGCATGCGCCATCCTCGCCCTGTTGCATGACGAGCAGTGGCAGATCGCCGTCGCAGCGGGAGTCTTCGGCCTCGGCGTCGGCCTGGCCTTCGCGTCCATGGCCAACCTCATCGTCAGCAGCGTGCCCGCCGAGCAGGCCGGCGCCGCGACCGGCATGAACGCCAACCTCCGCTCCATCGGCGGAGCCATCGGAACCGCCATCATGAGCCTGCTCGTCACCAGCCACCTCGCGCACACCGGCCTGCCCAACGTCTCCGGCTACACCCACGGCTTCTCGGTGCTGACCCTGCTCCTCGTCGGCGCCGCGCTCGCCGCGGCCCTCGTGCCCGTTCGACACGCCGCCCACACGCCGGGCCGAGCGACCGACAGCCCTGACCCGCAGCCGGATGCGGTCACCCGGGCCTGATCAACGGAACAACCGAACAATCACGACAGCAACGGCACATCGCGACCATTCAGCTCGAAGAACGCGCCGTCCAGGCACAGCAGAGCATGGCTGTGGCGGGCTGGAGGGTGTCTGAAAAGCCGGTCATGGCATGTGGGCTGGTAGCAGGGTGGTGGCACATTGTCGGGGGCTGGACTGCGCGGGCTGCGCACCCGTTACACGTACGAGCGCAACCGGTCCAGCTGGTCTTCGGAGAACATCCGGGTCGACATCGACCACCTCCATACCGCCCCCGGTCAGGAACCGTACGAACCGTAGCGGAAGTGATCAACGAAAGGAACCTGCCTGCATCAGTGCAGGTCAGCGAAATCCAACCAGAATTTCCCCCGAACTACGGGGAGGCCGTTAGCGTCAGCATCTCGGCCATGACCGGCCAGCAGCCTTTCTACGTCATCCCAGGCCGTCCCTCGCCTCGATCCCGGCGTCCGGACCCGGAAACCGTAGCGATGATCAACCCTGCCGAACGGCCGTGTTCATCAAACCGCGACCAAACCCAAGCGGAGGGTCACACATCACCCGACAAACAAACCCTCTGAGCAGCACCTCAACACCCCGCTATCCCTTTCTCCCGTACTTGGTCTGCCCCCGGATGTCACCGAGCAGGTACTCGCCGACCAGCGGCGCGAGAACCAGCAGGCCAAGTGCTGGACGAATGCGTTTGAACACGTCTGTCCTCATCGGTTGTAAAGCTTGCGTGCCCACAGGTAGCCGCCCAGCGCGATGGCCGCGCTCCAGAGTGCCGCCGCCGCGAAGCTGGATCCCGCCGGCTGCCCGGCCAGCAGGGCGCGCAGGGTTTCGATGACCGGTGTGAACGGCTGGTGTTCGGCGAACCAGCGCAGCGGGCCCGGCATCGACTCCGGCGGGACCACGCCGCTGCCTAGGAACGGCAGCAGCATCAACGGCATCGGCAGGTTGCTGGCCGTGGCCACGTTCTTGGTGACCATGCCCAGCGCGGCCGACAGCCAGGTGATGGCGAAGGTGAACATCACCAGCACGCCGACCACCCCGAGCCAGTCCAGCGCAGAGGCGGCGGGGCGGAAGCCGATCAGCAGGGCCGTCAGCGTCACCGCCGTCATCGCGATGAAGTTCTGCACGAGCGCGCCGAGCACGTGCCCGGTCAGGACCGAGACGCGGGCGATGGCCATGGTCTTGAATCTGGCGATGATGCCCTCGGTCATGTCCATGGCCACCGAGATCGCGGTCCCCTGCGCGGCGCTCGCGATCGTCATGATCATGATGCCGGGGGTGAGGTAAGCGGCGTAGGCGGCGCGGCCGCCGCCGATCCCGGCGCCCATGATGCCCCCGAGGACGTAGACGAACAGCAGCAGGAGCACCACCGGGACGCCCGCGTAGGTGAGGATCAGTGTGGGGTAACGCCACATGTGCCTGATCTGGCGCCGCAGCATGGTCGCGGAGTCGATGATCGCCCTCATCGCGTGGGCTCCTCGGTCAGGGCGAGGAAGACGTCGTCCAGGTCGGGCTTGTGCACCGACAGTTCAGCGACGTCCACGGCCTGCGTGTCGAGCCGTTCCAGGAGTCTGCGCAGCGCGTCGACGCCGGTGTCGGGGATCTGCACGGTGCGGGACTCCTCATCGCGCGAGGCGGCCCTCAGGTAAGAGGCCGCCCTGAGGTACCCGTCGGGGTCGGCAAAGCGCACAACGATGTGGCCGCCGGGGACCATGCGCTTGAGCTCCTGCGGGGTGCCCTCGGCCACCAGCCGGCCCTGGCTGAGCAGGGCGATGCGGTCAGCGAGTTCGTCGGCCTCGTCCAAGTATTGGGTGGTCAGGAAGATGGTCACGCCGTCCTGCTCGACGAGGTCGCGGACGATCTGCCACATGGTGCGGCGGCTGCGCGGGTCCAGGCCCGTGGTCGGCTCGTCGAGGAAGATGAGCCGGGGCGTGCCGACGAGGGTCATGGCGAGGTCGAGGCGGCGGCGCATGCCGCCCGAGTAGGCGGCCGCGGGCTTGCGTGCGGCGTCGGTGAGGTCGAAGCGCTCCAGCAGCTCGCGGGCGCGCGTGCGGCCCTCGGCCCGGCCGAGGTGGAGCAGGTCGGCCATGAGCCGCAGGTTCTCCTCGCCGGTCAGGAAGCTGTCGACCGCGGAGAACTGGCCGGTGACACCGATCGCGGCACGCACCTTGTCGGGCTCCTTGGCCAAGTCGTACCCGGCCACCCGGATCTCGCCCGCGTCGGCCTTGATCAGGGTGGACAGGATCTGCACCGTGGTGGTCTTGCCCGCGCCGTTCGGGCCGAGCAGCGCGAAGACCGTGCCCTGCGGGATGGCGAGGTCGATGCCGTCCAGGACACGGTGGGCGCTGTAGGACTTACGCAACCCCGCCACCGAGACGAAGGTTCGCATCGCGTTCACCCCCGATCCCAGGTGACGGGCAGGCTCTGCACGCCGTACACCTGCGAGGGGTCGGTGCGCAGCGACACCTCTTCAGCCGGTACGGCGAGCCGCAGCGTCGGGAAGCGGATGAGCAGCGCGGGAAACGCGACGCGCATCTCGATGCGGGCAAGCTGCTGACCAAGGCACTGATGGACGCCATGGCCGAAGGCCAGATGCCCGGCGGCCGAGCGGCGCAGATCGAGCACGTCGGGGCCTGCGAACCTGGCCGGGTCCCTGTTGGCGGCGTTGATCGCGATGAGGACCGTGTCGCCCGCCTTGAGCTGTCTGCCGCCGAGCTCCACGTCCTCCAGCACGCCGCGCATACCGGTGGCGGCGACGGACAGGTAACGCAGCAGCTCCTCCACGGCGCCGACGGCCAGGCCGGGGTCGCCGCGCAGGGCGGCAAGCTGGGCCGGGTCGCGCAGCAGCGCGAAGGTGCCGAGCGCGAGCATGTTGGCGGTGGTGTCGAGCCCGGCGCCGAGCAGGAACGCGGCCACGCCGCCGAGCTCCTCGTCGGTCAGGTCGCCGCCGGTGGCCAGGTCGCTGAGCAGGTCGTCGGTCGGCTCGGCCCGCTTGGCGAGCGCGAGCTCCCGCAGGTAGGTGCCCAGCTCGACGAAGGCGGCGTACTGCGCCTCAGCGGTCCCGGCCTCCGGCAGGGCACGGGTGAAGCTCTGTAACTGGTCGCGGTCCTCGTACGGCACGCCGAGCAGCTCACAGATCATCAGCGCCGGAACCGGCTGCGCGAAGACCTCGACGAGGTCGGCGGGCGGTCCCTGCCGCTCCATCGCGTCGAGCCGCTCACGGGCGATCTCGGTGACCCGCTCGGTGAGCAGGTTCATCCTGCGGACGGTGAACTTGCCCGCCAGCAGCTTGCGGAAGCGGGTGTGCTCGGGGGCGTCCATGCCGGTCAGGTCGCCGACGGGGGCGGGCTGCAGGTGCCCGCCCGCCAGCGGGTGATAGTGGGTCTCGTAGCGGGAGCTGAACCGCGGGTCGGCGAGAACCTGGCGGACCAGGTCGTACGCGGTGATCATCCAGACGCCGGGGGCGCCCTCAGGCGCGGCCATGCGGGCGATCGGCTGCTCCGCGCGCAGGGCGGTGAGCGAAGGGGCGGGATCGAAGGGGCAGGCGGATGCGCGGTCCAGGGACACAGTGACCGGCTCCACGCGATAGTTCGCGTTCGACATGATTGAAAGCTACGTTGCTTTCAGAAATTCCGTCAATGAATCGATATCCTTCCATGCAGGCCAGAGCCAATAATTTGATGCGTTGACGCTGAGACTGAATGCAACGATACGTTGCATTGTGTGGTGCCGAACGCAATACTGGCGTCATGCCAGACGGAAGGCTGACCCGGCAGGACCGCCAGCGCATCGCGGCCGGCCTCGCCGAAGGGCGTTCGTACGCCGAAATCGCCAGGCGCCTGGACCGGCCGACCTCGACGATCAGCCGCGAGGTCGGCCGCAACGGCGGTCCCAGCGACTACCGCCCCGAGCGGGCGCACCAGGCGGCGGCGCGGCGGGCACGGCGCGGCACTCCGGCCCGTTCGCCCGGACCCCAGGACCGCACGGTCTTGGAAGTGGAAGCGGGAGCCGTCGAGCTGGCGGTCGGGATGGGCCTGCCGAAGATGGTGGCGCGCGTGCTCATCGGCCTGTGGCTGAGCGAGGACGGCAGGCTCACCGCGGCCGAGCTGTCGCGCGGACTGAACGTCAGTCCCGCCTCGATCTCCATGGCGGTGGGCTACCTGACCCAGCAGGGGCTGATCAGGCGCGAACGTGATCCGCAGCGGCGCCGCGACATCTACGTGGTCGACGACGACGCCTGGTACCACTCGACCGTGATCAGCGCCCAGCAGACGCTCGCAGCGGCGGAGATCACGAAGGCGGCGGGGCAGACGCTCGGGCTCGACACACCCGTGGGACGCCGCCTGGCCAGGGGCGGTGCGTTCCTCGAGCGGATCAGCCTGGACGCTCTGGCGTCGGCCGAACGCTGGCGCGACCTCCCACCGTGATCAGACCGCAGTGATTGTGCCCGGATTTCCCGTGCTGTGGTCCAATCGCCCCCCTCAACGTGTCCGCAGCGCGATCAGGCCACGCCTGTAGTGATTGGCGCAGGAGGCACGCAGCGTGGTCTGCACCGTGGTGCGGTAGACCGGGCCCTTGGCCGTGAACTTGTGCACCAGGTCCTTGAGCGGCTGCTCACCGCCGGTGACGGCCGGCAAGATGGCCGCGCGGACCGGATCGTCAGGGTTGCCGAGCGCGGCGTCGGCGACCTTGAACAGGATGTTCTCCTTGCCAGTCACCCGCTTGAACGCGTTGATCAGCTCCTTGGTCACCTTGCTGTCGGCCTGCGCCTTGATCCGATGTACGGTGGCGATCAGCGGGCGCCTTTACAAAGTAGATCAATCGCAGTGGTACGCTCTGCCGCCGACAGCCAGCGCGGTCGAGGACGTTTGCGCGGGCCACGGCGTACCGTTCGCGGATCTCCGGCGCGCTGTCCCCTCGCGCGTCTCAACCTGCCCGACCGTCCACGACGGCGGCCGTTGCCCGCCCGACAACATCCATGCCGCCTGACGAGCGGCGCCGTCGGCGACGTACTCCCCCAGCGGCGCCGGTGCGCAGCAGCCCGGGCTGACCGGTCGGCCCGAGCACCTGTGGCAGCAGTACGTCGTCACGACCGAACGCCAACCGGAGCAGGTCCAGGCGGTATTCACCGGTCGCGGCCGACCAGGATCCGGTCCCGCTGGCCTCGCTGCGGTCGGTGCGCAGCGCATCGAGCCCCGGGGCTCCGGACAGTCGCCAGGTCAGCCAGTCGTGCGGCAGACACACCGCGGCCGTACGGGCGGCGTTGCCCGGCTCCGCCGAGGCGGACCTTCCAGGTCTGAGCGATGGGCAGGCGTATGCTCGTGCGTCATCACGGGTGTGCGGCGCCGACGGCGGGTGCCGTGCCATGAGTACGCTGCCGGCGAGCCGAAGGAGGTGGAGACGTGACGGGACTCCCCCAGGCCGTCGCCGACGCACCGGACCTCGCCCTGAGCCGGGCTTCCTGGTCGCGTGTGGTCCTGCGGGGCGCCTCGGTCGTGCTGCACTACGAGCCGGTCCAGGCCGAGCTCGGTCGGCGGCGGCGCTGCGGGCTGGGGGCCATCACGTCACCGGACGCGTTGCGCGTACTGCTGGATCTGCCAGTGAACGTGCCGGTGCCGCTGTCGGTCATCGACCGGGCTGCGCTCGACCTGCTCCCGAGCGGCGCGATCCAGGTGGACCGAGGCTGGGTGACCCGGTTGGCGGTGGCGCCGATCGAGGCGCGCCTGGCGCTCGTGCCGGCCCGATCGTGGCGTGCGGGGCTGGAGCGGGCGGGCCGGTTCGCGCCGTTCTGTGCCCGCGCGATGCTGCTCCCCAAGCCGCCGCGTGATCTCGACGTGGTACGGATGGAAGCCGACTTCTACGGCATCGGCGTGATCGTCGGTGCCGAGGGCGAATCGTGCGTGCTCGTGCCACCAGCGCCCTTCGAACGCCGCCGACGCACCGCCGCAGGATGGCTGTTCCTTGAGCAGGCCTACCGGCGGATCACTCTGCTGTCTGCGGAGGCATGACCGGCTGATCATCGGTGCCGAGCGGCAGGTCGGCCCACTTCTCCAATGACTTGGGCGGTTTGAGGCGATGGGGCTGCTTGAGGCGCGCGTTCTCCAGCTCGTGTGCCTGCACGGCCTGCTTGCACCGGGCGCGCCACCAGATCTGCCGGTCGGCGGGGGTGGGTTGGTCCAGCAGGTCAGGTAGCCACGCGTTCCAGGTGGCGCTGTTGTGCGCGTGTGCCGCCGCCTTCATGGCGTTCGTGAGGCCGAGGAAGCCGTCCAGCGGTCTGCCCTGGCACCGGCTGCAGGTGCAGGTGGGCGGGGCGGTGTTGGCATAGAGATCGGCGATGAACTTGGCGCTGCTGAAGCGCAGCAGCTCAGGCATGAGCACCGACGGATGGATCGCTCCGCCGCCGGAGGTCTCGGCGGCTTCACCGGCGGGCACGAGGTGCCGCAAGGAGCCGCCCGCGCCGATGCCGGCGAAGCCGGCGCCGTGGGCCAGCGCGTCGAACCCGGCCAGGTCGGTACGCCACAGCCCGGTGCCCGGCACCTCGGCCAGCAGCCGGCGAAGCTGCTGCGGGGCGGCCGCGAACTGCTGCAGGGGGTCGTACTGCCCGCCGAGGACGAGCGCGACGGGGTGTTCCATCGCGCGGATCGCGGCCACCAGCGTTGGGCGCGCCTCTGGCCGCAGCCAGCCGATCGAGACGGGGAGCGTCACCACGACGTCGTCGCGCCGCAGCGCCTTGACCTGCCTCACCACGGATTCCAAGGGCGCGGGGTCGCCGGCCCTGATGTAGCGGGTCGGCGTGATGGCGAAGGATGCCCCGTTGTCGAGCTGCTCCTGAAGCGCGCTGTCCAGGTCACCGCCGAACAGGGCGTCCTCCGGCAGGCGGAACGGCGCGTCGGGGGTGGCGACCTCTTTCTCGTAGGCGGCGCGATCTTCGGCCAGCACTCCATTGAAGGTGCGGCGCAGCGCGTTCAGCCGGGTCGAGGAGCCGGCGCCGCACACCACCAGGCCGCCGTAGTCGGGATGCAGGTGGCCGGGTGCTTCGGGCAGGAGATCGGCGCGCTCCAAGGTCAGGGCGCGCCCGGCGACGGCGCGCCCGGCCGGCGAGGGGAGCGAGGGGTTCGCGACGGTACGGGTCGATGCGCTGGTGCGGTCGTCCATGTTCTCACCTCGTGAGACGGTTCCAGGCCGGATCTCGCCATGCACCGCTGTTCCGTCTCTCAGGTTACGACGACGCGATGGCCGCCCAGGGGGAGGATGAGCCGCAGGCCGTCCGCGCCCATCGGCCGGTCCATGCCGGTGGGCGTACCGCCGTTGATCTGGTCGAACCGTACGGGCGGACGCGGCACGCCCGCTCCACCCACCTGCTTCGTGAGGTGGCACATCATGCGTGACACCTGGACCTTTCACCTTCGGCCGGTAGGTGCGGTCCAGCTCGCGAGAAGCTTGAGGCGTTCCTCGGTGGGGGTGCCGGGCTCGGCCGTATAGATGATCAGGTCGTGGACGGCCCGTTGCGGCAGCGGCAGGTCCAGGTGCCGGAACGTCATCTCCAGGCGGCCGGCTTCGGGATGGTCCAGCCGCTTGTCGCCTTCGTGACGGATGCGGACGTCGTGACCGGCCCACATCGCGCGGAAGTCGGGGCTGAGCGTGGACAGCTCGCCGACGAGCTCGCGCAGGGCCTGGTCGTGCGGCTCGCGGCCGGCTTCGGCGCGGAGCACCGCGACCGTGGCTTTGGCGCCGTCCTCCCAGTCGGCGAAGAAGCCCTGCGAGCCGGGATCGAGGAAGAGGTAGCGGGCGAAGTTGGCGCGGCCCCGGTCGGCGGTGGTGCCGCTGGCGAACATGGGCGCGTACACGGCCCTGCACAGCGCGTTGCTCGCGACGATGTCCAGCCGCCCGTTGCGGACGAGGGCTGGGGCCATGGTCATGGAGTCCACCATCCACTGGACGGAGGGCGGGAGTGCGACGTCCTTGCGGCGCCGCGGCCTGCGGCGGGCCGGGCGGGCCGCCCTGGCCAGATCGAGCAGGTACGTGCGCTCGTCCTCGTCGAGCCGCAACGCCTGCGCGACCGCCTCCAGCACGCTCTCGGAGACGCCGCCGATGTGCCCCTTCTCCAGCCGGGTGTACCACTCGGTGCTCACGCCGGCGAGCACCGCGACCTCCTCGCGCCGCAGGCCGGGAACCCGCCTGCGCCCGCCGGCGGGCAGCCCGACCCGCTCCGGGGCGAGCTTGGCGCGCCGGCTGACGAGGAAATCACGGATGTCCGACCGGTTGTCGGCGGGGACCTCCATGCTTCCACCGTAACCGTGGTCCCGCCGCCAGGGAGGTTGCGTTCGTACCCCCCATAAAGGCGACCTTGGCCCCCTCGGACGGCGCCGCTTCCATGAAGGTGTCATCCTCACCTCAAGGAGCCCTGACCATGACCGGCAAGACCGTACTGATCACCGGCGCCACCAGCGGCATCGGCGCCCGCACCGCGCGCTCGCTCCTCGACCGCGGCCACCGCGTGGCCGTCACCGGCCGCGACGAGAGCAGGCTGAAGACGTTCCTCGACGAGGCGGGGCACCCCGACCGGCTGCTCGGTCTCGTCGCGGACGCGGCCGACTGGGCCGACACCGAGTCGGCCGTCACCCAGACCGTGGCGCACTTCGGCGCCCTCGACGCGGCGGTGGCCAACGCCGGGTTCATGTCCGGCGACTCCATCGGAGCCGGCGACCCGGCGTCGTGGGCGCCGATGATCCTCACCAACGTCCTCGGCCCCGCCCTGCTGGCGCACGCCGCCCTCCCCCACCTGGAGGCCAGCGGCGGGCGGCTGGTGCTCATCGGCAGCGTCGCCGGCCTGAAGAACTCCCCCGGCAACCTCTACTCCGCCACCAAGTGGGCCACGACCGGGCTCGCCGAGAACCTCCGCCTGCTCGCCACGTCCCGGGGGGTCGGCGTCACCCTCGTCAACCCCGGCATGATCAACACCCCGTTCTGGGGCGGCGCCGACGTCCCGCCCTTCGCCCTGCCACCCCAGCCCATCGCCGAAGCCATCTGCTTCGCCCTCGACCAGCCACCCGGCGTCGACCTCAACACCCTGACCATCCGCCCCCTGGGCCAGCCCGCCTGACAATACTTCGACCGCCGATATATAGTCCGTACGTGATCGGGATGACCGAGGCGACGTACTTCATCCTCGCCGCCCTGATGGAGGAGCCGCTGCACGGATACGGGATCATCAAACGGGCCCGTACCAAGTCGCTCGGCGAGGTCGACCTCGCCGTCGGCACGCTGTACAGCGCGCTCGACCGGCTCTCCGAGGCCGGCTGGGTGCGGCTCGACCGCGAGGAGACCGTCAACGGGCGGCCGCGGCGCTACTACCGGATCACCGACGACGGCGTGCACGCCGTCCGGGCTCAGGCGGCGCGGATGCGGCGCGCCGCCGCACTCGTCCTGCGGCCGGGCGGAGCGACCGGCGCATGACCGACGATCTCGAACGGCGCTACCGCCGCCTCCTGCGGGCCTACCCGAAGCAGTACCGCGCCGCACACGGCGAGGAGCTGGCCGGCACGCTGATGGAGGCGGCCCGGCCCGGCTCCCGCCGGCCGTCGCTCCGCGAGACGCGGCATCTCCTCGCCGGCGCCTTCGCCGTCCGCGTCCGGGCCGCCCGTCCGGCCGGCGTGCCGCCGTGGGCCGACGGGCTGCACCTCGGCGCGCTGGTCGTGGCGCTATTCACCTTCGCCCGGTTTCCCGTCCTGCCCTACTTCGCCTACGAGGTCTGGACGGTGCTGGGCGTCGTCCTGACGGTGGCGCTCGTGCGGGGCTGGATGTGGGTCGCGGCTCCTCTCGCGCTGTTCGCCGCGCTGTGGACGAGCTGGCCCATGATCGCGGGCGGGTTCTTCACCCCGGCGCTCGACATCGGCCCGCTGTTCGGCGACCTCGCGCCCGTCGCGCCGTACTGGGTGATCGCGGTCGTGTCCACGACCCTGGCCGTGCGGCGGGGCGCGACGATGCCCGCCCGGTCCCTGTGGTGGCTGCTCGTCCCGCCGGCCGGCTGGATGCTGCAGCTCACCCAGATGCCGACGTGGGAAGCGGCCTGGGTCGTCCCGCGAGCCGGCCTCGAGGTGGTGGCCCTGCTGCTGGTGCTGGCCGCCACGATCGCCGCCAGGGACGGCCGCTGGGCGCTGGCCGCCGCCGTCCACCTGTTCCCCGGCCTGGTCTACCTCGCCGAGAACCTGCCGCACACCAGCGCCCGCGGTTTCCTGTACTGGGGCGTGCTCACCACCCTCGTCCTGGCCTCCTTGGCCGCCGCCCGCCGGGCGCACGCCAGGGTGTGAGCGCTTCACCGCAGGCGGCGGAACCACGACCTGGTACGGCGGAGCAGGTCGATGCGGTGGTTCCGTTCGGCGATGGCGTGGCCCTCGCGCGGGTAGACGACGAACTCGTGCTCGACGCCGAACCTGCGCAGCGCCCGGTGCAGGAACTCCGCCTGGCCGAGCGGGACGTTGGTGTCCTGCGCGCCGTGCACGATCAGGACCGGCGTACGGATCCTGGAGGCGTACGAGATGGGACTGCGCTCGTCATGCGGATGTGGTCCCCTCCCTTCCCAGCCGTGGCTGCCGCCGAGCGCCGCCTCGAACGGGCCGAACTCGCCCGTCGCGGCCAGCATGCCCCAGTCGCTGATCCCCGCGCCGACGAGTGCCGCCTTGAAGCGGTCCGTCTGGCCGACGGCCCAGGCGGCCAGGTAACCGCCGTGGCTGTAGCCGCCGATGCCCAGCCTGTCCGGGGCGGCGATCCCCCGCTCGATCAGCAGGTCGATGCCGGTGATCACGTCCTGCCACTCCTCGCGGCCGACGGTGCCGTTCGCCGCGAAGGCGTGCCCGTGACCCTGGCCGCCCCGGGGATTGGGCAGGAAGACGGCGTGGCCGTCGCCGGCCAGCCACTGCGCGGGTTCGTGATGCTGCAGGAGCAACTGGTCGGCCCAGCGTCCGTACGGGCCGCCGTGCGCGAACGTGACCAGGGAGAACGGGCCGTCATCGCGGGACTTGCCGGGTGGCAGGACGAGCAGGCCGTCCAGGTCCAGCCCGTCGTGCCCCCGGTAGGACAGGCGTTCCTGGGCGCCCCACTCGATCGCGCGCAGCTCGGGTGCGGTGTCGGTGCGCCGTACCAGCGGGCCTTGGACGGGCCCCGCGAAGACCGATCGTGGCTCGTACGCCTCGCTCCTGGCCACCGCGACCGTCGCGCCGTCCGCGTCGGCCGTCAGCCAGAACGCCTGCCCCGTCAACCGCAGGAGTTCGACGAGCCGTCGCGTGACCGGGTCGAGGCGGTGGATCGCCGCGTCCAGCCCGTCCGCGACCAGCACCAGCCCGCCTGAGGTGAGGGTGAGCGGGCAGAACGGCAGACCTTCGGTGAGATTCCGGTGCTTGCCGTCCGTCAACGCGACGTCGAGGACGGCGTTCCCGCCGACGGGGCCGGGTGGCGTCGTCGCGACGTAGGCGACGTGCCACCCGTCCACCGCCTCCCACCAGGTGAGCGATCCCGCCGGCACGGCGCACGCGCCCAGCTCCCGCGTCTCGCCGGTGGCCGGGTCGAACAGGTGCAGGCGCGGCATCAGGTCGCCGGGGTCGGGCGACTCCTGCGTGAGTACGGCGAGCATGCCGCCCCCGGGCCGCTCGGCCACCTCGGCCGCATGCCGCCCCTGGAAGACCTCTGGCGTGTAGACCTCGCCGCTTCGCACGTCGAGCAGCCGCAGCCGGTGCCGGCCCGCGGCCTCGCTCCACACCCACGGGTCGCTCTCATCGGGGTCCGGCGACAGCACGGCCACGGTGTGGTGGTCGGCGAGTGGCAGGTAAGCGGCCGCCTCGCCGCTCCACGATCTTCGGCCGCCGCCTTCGACCGGCTCCCGATGGAGCTGGCCTTCCGTCCGGAAGTAGACGTACCGCGAATCAGGCGACCACTTCGGGTCGATCCCTTGGCCCAGCTCCCTCGGTGGCGCGTCCCCGTCCACGTCCACCACCCAGATGGTCCTGCCGGGCATCTCGCCGTAGGCCACCCGGCGCCCGTCCGGCGAGATCGCCGGCCCGACGGGCAGACGTGCGTCGACCACCAGCTCTTCAGTCAGCATCGGGCGATACTCGCACGATCGGGGTGAAACCATCGGGCGGGTCCGGACAAGTACCCGGTGTCGGACTCGTACGGAAGAAGGCAGGCGACGTGGACCGTAAGCAGCGCTTCGAGGTGATCTACGTTGCTCATTACGCCGACATCCTCGCCTACGTCCGGCGGCGTACCGAGTCCCCCGAGGACGCCGCCGACGCGCTCGCCGAGACGTTCGCCACCGCCTGGCGGCGCTTCGACGACGTTCCCGAAGGGCGGGACGCGCGCCTGTGGTTGTTCGGGGTGGCTCGCCGGGTGCTCGCCAACGGCCGTCGGGCCGAGTCGCGCCGGAGTGAGCTGGTCGAGCGGCTCGGGCAGCAGCTCGCCTTGTGGGTGGCGGAGTCCGCGCAGCCCGGCGACGAGCTGCGCGGCGTGCGGGAGGCGTTCGGCCGGCTGAGCCCGGGCGACCGGGAGATTCTCGCGCTGGCCGGGTGGGAGGGGCTGAGCGCCGACGAGATCGCCGCCGTGCTCGGCTGTACGCGCGGCAACGCCCGGTTGCGGCTGCACCGGGCCAGGAAACGGCTGGCCAAGCAACTGGCGGCGAGAGGCGTGGACGTGACCCGCATCGGCCTGCGTGCCGTCGCGATGACGAAGGGAGCTCTGTGATGCACGAGATCGACCGCCTGGTGGCCGGCATCGCGCCCGACCCCGGTCCCGGCCTGACGCCGATCGCCAGGGAGCTGCTGGACGAGGTCACGGCCGTACCCGTCGCCGTACCCGTCGCCGTACCCGTCGCCGTGCCCGTCGCCGTGCCCGTCGCCGTGCCCGTCGCCGCCCGCCGTCGGCCGAGCGTCCCGAGGCTGCGCAGGTGGACGGCCGTTCCGGTGCTGGCCACGCTGACCGCGCTGATGTCGTTCGGCGTCGCGCAGGCGCCCGCGTCGGCCGCGCTGGACATCAAGCTGGTGGACGACCACTACGTGATCACGGTCAAGGACCTGGCGGCCGAGCCCGAGGTGTACGAGCGGGAGCTGCGGGCCAGGGGGATCAACATCACGCTCACGCTGGCGGCCACGTCCCCGACCCAGGCCGGGCAGCTGTTCGTGATCAACGACATGGACCGGCTGCGGTCGGGCGAGCCGGTGCCCGCTGAGGGGCCGATCAAGCCCATCGACGGTCCCGGGCCGTGCGAGCGGCCCAGCGGTTGCCCCGTCGGTCTCAAGGTGCCGGTCGGCTTCGACAAGAGCGCGCGCGTCATCCTCGGCCGCCGGGCCACGCCCGGGGAGCGGTACGCGATGCCGACCGGGATCGCCATGCCCGGCGAGCCCCTGCACTGCGTGGACTACGCCAACCGGACCGTCGCCGAGGTCACGGCCCTGCTGCGCGAGCGCGGCGTCACCCCGTCGTACACCGCCCACAGCCGACAGCGCAGCTTCACGCCTCCGGACGACTGGTACGTGCTGGACGGCGTCATGAGCGCCGACGGCCAGGCCCTCCTGCTCGTCGACGACAAGCCCGGCGACGAGCGCCCGCTGCCGGCCGGCTGCTGACCCCTCCCCGGCCGCACGCCCCCCGTACGGCCGGCCGCTGACTGCCCTCCCTGGCCGCACGCCCCCCGTACGGCCGGCCGCTGGCTGCCCTCCCCATCGCACGGCTCTCCGGCCGCCGTGCGTTCTCCTCGGCATGCCCTCACACGATCGGATTCACCGTGCTCGCCGACACTCGCGTCGCGCTGCCGTCGCCGCGCCGTTCCGCCCTCGCGGGCCACCGGCTCTTCACCGTCCTGCTGGCCCTGGCCGCCGCGCTGCGGGTGGTGACGATGCTCGGCTACCGCCCCGCCACCCTCTACTGGTACGACTCCTTCACCTACCTCGACATGGCCGTGCACCCGGCCCCGTCGGGCTCGTTCCACCCGATCGGCTACTCGCTGCTGCTGCGGGCCCTGCTGCCGTTCCACAGCGTGGAGCTGGTCGTGGCCGTGCAGCACGTGATGGGACTGGCCACCGGCCTGATCCTCTACGCCGTGCTGCGCCGCGGGTCGGTGCCCGGCCGGGTGGCGGCGGTCGCGACGGTCCCGCTGTTGTTCGACGCCTCGTTCCTGCGGCTGGAGACGGGGATCCTGTCCGACACCCAGTTCATCCTGCTCGTCGTGGCCGGTCTGGCCGTGCTCATGTGGTCGCCGCGGCTGTCGTTACGGGCGGCGACCGGCGCGGGCCTGCTGTTCGCCGCGGCGGCGCTGACCAGGACCATCGCGCTGCCGCTGCTGCTGCTCGTCGTGCTGGTGCTGGCGGTGCGGCGGGTGGGGTGGCGGCCGGTGGGGGCGCTGGCACTGGCGGGTGCGCTGCCGCTGGCCGCCTACGCCGGCTGGTACGCCCAGCACCACGGCCGGTTCGCGATCAGCGGCGCGGACGGTGTCGCCCTGTGGGCCCGCACCATGACGTTCGCCGACTGCGCCCGCATCCAGCCGCCGCCCGGCCTCGCCCGCCTGTGCCCGAACGGCACCGAGGTGGACGCGGCCTCCGAGTACGTCTGGGCACCGGCGGCCTCGCTCAACCTGCTGCCCGGCGACCGGTTCGCGCACAACGACCTGGCCCGCGCGTTCGCCGTGCGGGCGATCCTGGCCCAGCCGCTGGACTACCTGGCGAACGTCGCCCGCGACACCGCCATCGCCTTCTCCTGGACGCCGATCCCCCACCCGGACCGGACGACGCCCGCCTTCGGCTTCGGCGAGGGCCGATGGGAGCTGCCCGCCCAGCCGCTGATCGACAAGGTCAAGCGGGAGTACGACCCGGACATCCGGGGCCTGACGTCGGTCTCGCCGTACGCGGACGTCCTCATCGCCTACCAGTACGTCGCCTACCTGCGCGGCCCGTTCCTGGCCGCGATCCTGCTGCTGGGAGCGCTTGCCGCGATCCGGCGGCCGGGCGCGGCGCTGCTGCCGTGGGCCGTGTCCCTCGGCCTGCTGATCGGCCCGGTCGCGGTTCTGGACTTCGACCACCGGTACGTGCTGCCCGTCATCCCCGTCGCCTGCCTGGCCGCCGCCCTCACCTGGTCGAGACCGGCTCGTGCCTGAAGTAGGCGTTGGCCCGGGGCTGGAACATCAGGGTCAGCGCCCCGGCCACGGCCAGCACGTGCAGGACACGGCTCGCGGCGAAGACCCAGCCCACCGCGTCCAGACCGGCCACGGCTTCGACGATCGAGCCGCCCGCGAGCAGGTACTCGATCGGCTCCTTGACCAGCGAGATCGTGCCGAACACGCCGAGGGTGACGGCGAGGGCCCAGCGCGCCCAGTTCGCGCCGCGCCGCAACCGCAGCGCCAGGAATGTCGCCCCCGCGAACACGGCCACCCGGAACCCCATGCCCGGCAGCACGTCGGTCACCGGGACGCCGTCGTACAGCATCGTGACGACCATGAGCGCGGCCTCGAAAGCGCCGCACGCCACCGCCGCCAGCCACAGCGTGGCGGCGGTGCGGAGGACGGGCGGAGGTGTGGCGGGGGCGGTGCGGGGCTCGGTGACGGTCATGACGGCCTCCTCAGATGCGTGCGTACCCCTGGAGTCTTCACCGTGCGACCGGCCCGGATCATGCCCGCCGTCCCCCTACTTGAGGTAGGGAAGGCCCTACCCCTGACGGGTGCCGGGGCCGCGAGTGCCGGTGCGGCTCACGCGGCAGGAAGAGCGCGGTGAGCACGCCGATCGCCATCGCGCCCGCCGCGATCAGGAAGGAGGCGCGGAAACCGGCCAGGCTGGGGACGGTGACGCCGCCCAGCTGGTACGCGGTGCCGGCGAGCACCGTACCGATGACCGCGCTGCCGATCGACGAGCCGATCATCCGCATCAGCGTGTTGAGCGCGTTCGCCGCACCCGTCTCCGCGGCGGGGGTGGCCGAGGCGATCAGGGCGGGGAGCGAGGAGTAGGCGAGGCCGGTGCCCACGCCCAGGATCGCGGTGACGACGAGGCTCTGCCAGGCGGCGCTCATCAGCCCGAGCCCCGCGACGTAGCCGGACGCGATGATGAGCATGCCGAGAATCAGGGCGGCCTTGGGTGTCCGGGACAGCCGGGCGTGGACGGGGGTCGTGAGCATCATGGCCAGACCGAGCGGGGCCATGCACAGTCCGGCCACCACCATGGACTGCCCGAGCCCGTGACCGGTGCTCGTCGGCAACTGCAGGAGCTGGGGCAGGACCAGCGAGACGACCAGGAAGGCCATGCCGACCATGATCGAGGCCAGGTTGGTGAAGAGCGCCGCCGGGCGGGCCGAGATGCGCAGGTTCACCAGCGGCGCGGGGAGCCGCAGCTCCATCACCGTCCACAGGACGAGGACGGTGGCCGCCGCGGCGAACAGCCCGAGCGTGACGCCGGAGGTCCAGCCCCAGTCGCCGCCCTTGCTGATCGGCAGCAGGAGGAGGACGAGTCCGGCGGACAGCCCCACCGCGCCGCGTACGTCGAAGGTGCCCTGCGCGCGTACCCGTGACTCGGGGACGGCGAGGAGGGTGAGAACGACGCAGAGGGCGCCGAGGCCGGCGGAGCCGTAGAAGAGCACGTGCCAGTCGGCGACCTGCGCGACCAGCGCGGCGGCGGGCAGCGCGAGGCTGCCGCCGATGCCCATGGACGAGCTCAGCAGCGCCATCGCCGGGTCGCGCCGCTCGCGGGGCAGCAGGTCGCGCAGCAGGCCGAGGCCGAGGGGCACCGCGCTCATCACGACGCCCTGGAGGGTGCGGCCGGCGATCATCACGTAAAGGTCACTCGTCAGGGCGCTGATCAGGGCGCCGGCGACCATCGTCGCGAGGCTGACGATCAGCATGCGGCGCTTGCCGTGCAGGTCGCCGAGGCGGCCCATGATCGGGGTGGCGACGGCGCCCGCGAGCAGGGTCGAGGTGATGACCCAGGTGGCGTCGTCCGGGCCGGTGCCGAGCAGGCGCGGCAGGTCTTGGAGCACCGGGATGAGCAGGGTCTGCATCACCGAGACCACGATGCCCACGAAGACGAGCACCGGGACGAGGGCTCTTGAGCTGCGGGTCATGAAGGACGATCTCCAGAACGAGAGGTGTTGCGTGCGGGAGGCGTCGGCCCGTGCCAGGTCACGGGCCGACGAACCAGGGGCAGGTAGCCGACGGGCTGACGCCTCAGGCCACGGGCCGCGCGCCCCAGGCCGATGCCTCAGGACAGGGCCGGGGGGCTCAGATGGCCGCCCAGGGGCCGAGGGCGAAGGCGGCGCCGTTGCGCTGGACTTCCAGGGCGCCCGGGCCGCCGAAGTGGGCGGGGATGAGGAGTTCGCGCTCGTCGGCGGCACGGGCGAGGATCCGGTGGCGGCTGGCCTCGGCCTGTGCGGGGTTCAGGCAGGCGTTGCTGTTGAGGCAGGGGTCGATGATCTGGACCGGGCTGTGCAGCAGGTCGCCGGCGAAGACCGCGCGGTCGCCGCCCGAGGCCAGCCGCAGCACCGCGGAGCCGGGGGTGTGGCCGGGCGCGGACTCCAGGGTGAGGTGGTCGTCGATGCGGTGGTGCCCGTCCCACAGCACCGCCTGCCCTGCGCGGTGGATGGGCGCGATGCTGTCCTCGTAGAGCAGGCGGTCCGCCTCCTGTACGCCCCCGCCGTACGCGTTGTCCGGCCCGTAGTGGAAGTCGTCGGCGGCCGGGATGAGGTACTGGGCGTTGGGAAAGGCCGGCGCCCACTGCCCGTCCGCGTCCACGGTGTTCCAGCCGACGTGATCGACGTGCAGGTGGGTGTTGACCACGACGTCCACGTCCTGCGGCCGGACGCCGGCCCGCTCCAGGAGGGCGAGGAACTCACTCCTGGCCCGGTGGAACGGTCCCATGCCGGGCCGCTCGCGGTCGCGGCCCACGCCGGTGTCGACCAGCACGGTACGCCCGCCGCTGCGCAGCACCCAGCTCTGCAGGGCGCTCACCATGCGGCCGGTAGCGGGCTCCCAGTGGTCGGGCGCCAGCCAGCCCGCGTTGGCCTTCCACACCTCGTCGTCGGCGTTCGCGAAGAACTCGGAGGTGGGCAGGAAGGGCACGTGCCACTCGAGGACCCGGATGACCTCGACGTCGCCCAGGATGATGCGCTGCGTGTTCTCGTTCGTCATGGTCAACGACCCTAGGAAGCGGCGGGCGATCCGCTCAATGCTCGTTCTGCTCACATAAATACGAATGCGTATCACGCGCGATATCGTGGACGGATGGACGTGGTCAGTGACGCGATCTCCGCCGTTCATCTCGGGCACCCGCGGTTCGATCGGGTGGCAATGGACGGGAGCTGGTCCGCGCGGCTGGACCCGTACGACGGCGCGGGCTTCCACATCGTCCTCAAGGGCAGCTGCTGGCTCCGCACCGACGGCGGCACCGCCGTATGCCTCAACGTGGGCGACGCGGTGCTGCTGCCCCACGGCACCGGTCACGTGATCGCCGACTCCCCCGGCGACCTGGAGAAGGCGGTGTCGTTCGAGCGGTGCCTCGCCGCGGCGGAGCCGCGCCGGCACGGCGCGACGGAGCTGCTCTGCGGCAAATACCGGCTCGACTGCAGCCGCATGCACCCGCTGATGACCGAGTTGCCCGAGGTCGTCCACCTGCCCAGCCGCGTGGGCACCCACCTGGAGCTGCGCGCCGCGATCGACCTGCTCGCCGGCGAGCTGGACGAGGTGCGGCCCGGCTCCCACATCGCGCTCCCGAACCTGCTCGACCTGCTCCTCGTCTACATGATCCGGGCCTGGATGGCCCAGACCACCAGCGGCGTCTGGCCCAGCGCATTGGGCGACCCGGTGACGGCCGCCGCGTTGCGGGCGATGCACTCGCAGCCGGCCGCGCCGTGGACCATCGACCGCCTGGCCGCCGAGGCGGGCGTCTCCCGTCCCACGCTGGCGCGCCGGTTCACCGCCCTGGTCGGGCGGCCGCCGATGGCGTACCTCACCTGGTGGCGGGTGATCAGGGCCGCTTCGCTGCTGCGCGACACCAAGGACACGCTGGCGGCCATCGCCGAGCGCGTCGGCTACAGCAGCCCGTACGCGCTCTCGCACGCCTTCGAGCGGGAGTTCGGCACCACGCCAGGGCGGTATCGGGAGATCGTCCGGTCGGGCGCCTCCCCGGCGCCCACCGCGGCGTCCGGCCGCTTCTTCGGCTGAACGGCGAGCTTGATCCGGCCGGTCCCCTCCTCGTACATGCCCAGAAGACGCGCCGGCGGGCGGAAAGCTCCAACTGCTTTTCTCGCCACTTCGCTCACGGAAAGTGAAGAAGTCGAGGTAAAAGGCATCGCGCCCTTCCTGGACTTTCCCAAGAAGGGCGCCGGGCGTAAAAAATCATCAGGCCACCGCGCTTTATCCGGGATTCCTGGGTATGGAGTTGTCTCACCCCCCAGGAAAGGAGGTCGAGTCAGCCCGGGCGCAGTTTCCGCAAGCCTTCCCCCCATGGGAGAACAGGCTCTCGCATGCGCTCATAACTCCTGCTCAAGCAGGGGATGAAACGTACGCACAATCCTGCATCAGAATTCCGGAGAAAAAGGCATGACGCAAACCGTGCATCGCCCGTACAATGGCCGGACCACGCAGCCGAAAGAAGCCATCCGGCAGGTTTACGAATTCATCTCCGCCGAGTACGACGACCGCATTCCCGGCCTCACTCCGGCCGACCGCAGATTCATCGACACCGAGCTCGACTTCATTCTCGGCCGGGTCGGTCCCGAGGACTCCGTGCTCGACCTCGGCTGCGGCACCGGCCGGCTCACCATCCCTCTCGCGGGGCTGGCCAAGGAGGTCGTCGGGCTCGACCTCTGCGACGGGATGCTGGCCGTCGCGCGGCGCAAGGCGGAGGAGGAAGGGGCCGACATCCGGTTCGACCAGGGCGACATGTGCGACCTGCCGTACCCGGACGACAGCTTCGACGTCGTCACCAGCACGCTGGCGCTCATGCACATCCCGCTGGAGGCGCGGGGGACCGCGTTCGCCGAGATCGCCCGGGTGCTGCGGCCCGGCGGACGCCTCCTGACCGGGGTGAAGAACGCCGCGTTCGAGCAGCTCACCCGGGCGGACCGGTTCGCGACGGTGGACATCACCGACGTCGACAACAAGACCCTGGTGTTCACCGGCACCCGCGACGGCGAGCAGCGGGAGGCCCCCTGGTTCAGCTTCACCCCCGACGAGCTGGAGGAGCTGTTCTCCGACGCCGGGCTGCGGCCCGCGCGGCTGCGCGGCAACTGCGTGGTCGCGGCGTGGATGGCCGACCAGATCCTCGCCGACCCCGGTATCTACTCGATCGTCGAGCGGCTGGAGACGGCGCTGAACGAGACGCCGCCGTTCAGCCGGTTCGGCTACTACATCCTGGCCGAAGCGGTGAAGCCCGCCTGACGGGCCGACGGCCGGGAGAGACCGGGAGGACGGTGCCCGTCCTCCCGGTTCTCGCGTGCTCAGGCGGAGGTGGACTCGCGCACCGGCGGCGGCCCGGAGTCCTGCAGGAACGGTGCGCGCAGCCAGGGGAAGGCCGCCGCGCCCAGCGCCGAGGCGGCCAGCGCCACCACGGCGAGCAGCGCGAAGCTGCCGCCGCCGAACACCTGGTAGGCGGCCGTCGCCACGAGCGGACCCGCGACCCAGCCGAGGTCGGAGATCAGCCCGAACCAGCCGAACGCCCATCCCTGACGTCCCTCCCCGAGCCGTCCGATGACCGCCCGCATGTTGACGTAGACCAGTGGCTGCACCGCCATGAGCCCGATGAAGGCCGCGGTGAACACCCCGTACGCGCCGGTCAGCCAGGCCACCGCCAGGGCCGCCGCCTGCACGGCGAAGACCGCCGCGGCCAGGGGGAAGCGGCGCGACAGGTGCATGACCCGGCCGCCCACCCAGGAGAAGGCGGCGAAGACGGCCAGCCCGGCGAAGAAGCTGAGCGAGACCGCCCGCTCCCCCGCCCCGAGCGGCCCGGTGCCGTGCAGCGGGAACAGCGGCTCCAGCGCCGCGTACACCGCGTTGTTGGCCAGATCGAGCAGGCCGAGCACGACGACGAGCGGGATCAGCGGCAGCCGGGAGAGCCGCTCGGCGGGCGCGCGCGGCGCATCGCCGCTCGGCTGGCGCTGTGCGGGCCGTCCGGTACGACGGAACGCCAGCGCCACCAGCACGGTGGCCAGCACCGTCAGCACCGCGCCGCCCGCGAACGCGGACCGGAAGTCGATCACCCCGGACAGCGCCGCGATGAGGCCGGGCCCCACGGTCATCCCGGCCACCGCCGCCGTCCCGAACCAGCCCAGCGTGCGGTCGGAGCCGTGCCCCGACTCGGTGCCGAGCTGCGCGGTGAGCCGGTAGAGGGCCGGCATGGCCAGCCCTTCCCCGATCCCCCACACGAACCGGCAGACCACCACCTGGCCGGAGGTGGTGGCCATGGCCAGCGCCCCGGTGGCCGCGGCGGTGACGGCCAGGCCGGCGATCGCGATGGTCCTGCCGCCGATCCGGTCCACGAGCCAGCCGCCGAGCGGCTGGCAGAGCGCCTTGGTCGCGGCGAACCCGGCGAAGGCCACGCCGATGAGCACCGCGCTCATCTGGAAGACCGTGTTGAGCGTCGGGACGAACGGGATCAGGACGGTGTACGCCACGTTCGCCACGCCGACGGCGCCGAGCAGCGCGACCAGCCGTAACCGCACGCCGGCCCGGCCGCTCATCCGGGTCTGCCCAAGAAGTCGCTGATGCGGCGGTGCATCTCGGCCAGCCGTCCGGCGTAGGCGGGCCTGCGGGCGAGCAGGTAGACCGGGCTCCACAGATCGACCGGGTGGAAGCCGAGGCGCTGCTTGAACTCCAGGTTGCCGCGCCCGAAGTCCACCCACCGGCAACCGCGCTCGGCGGCCGCCGCGATCGCCTCATAAATCAGGAAATAGTACGGGAAATGGGTCTTGAGCAGCGCGTAGTCGATCCCGGCCGCCCACAGCACCAGGCAGCCGTCCCGCTCGAAGGACAGCAGCCCGGCGGCCGGCCGCCCGTCGAGATCGGCGCTGAGCAGCCGCGTACCGGGCACCTCCAGCAGCGCCCGCAGCGCCGCCTCGCTGTAGAGCGGCGGGGTGCCGTGCCGCTCGGCGGACTGGCGGGTGAGCCGGGCGAACGCGGGCAGCACGTGGCCGGCCTCGGTGCGGTCCCTGTCGTGGTAGGTCAGCCCGGCCTGCGCGCCGCGCCGGTGGTAGCGCCGCAGCCGGCCCCGGTGGGAGGTGGCCAGCCCGTCGAGGTAGCCGTCCATGCCGTCCGCCAGCCGGACGCGGCAGGTGGCGTCGAGCCGGACGAGCGCGTCGGGCCGTGGCAGGGACTCCAGTGCCGGGCCGGGCTCCAGGTTGGTGACGACCAGCGCCTCCGCGTCCCACTCACCGGCGATCCCCAGGGCTCGCGCCACCGTCCCCGACGCGTCGGGGACCTGGTTGAGGGGGTTGGCGACGGCGTACACGGTGGACAGGTACGCCACCGGGCCCTCCCACACGGGCGGCAGGTCCGCGTCGCCCTCGTACCCGCGCCACAGCGGCGAGTCCGTCACGAGCTGCAGCGTGACCGGCACGTCGCCGGCCCGCAGCCGGACGTGGGCGGCGGTCGCCTCCATCCCGCCGGCCAGCCAGGCGTCCTGCCAGCGCCCGGTGGCGAAGATCCGGCCGCAGTCGGTGCCGGGGTCCGCGAGCGTGGTCACGCCGGTCTCCCTTCCTGCAGCGGGCAGCGGTCCACGAGCGGGACGTTGGCGTCCGGCAGCACGTACTGCTTCCACTCCCGCATCTCCGTGTCGCCATAGGCCAGCTCGACCAGCTGGGGATGCGGCGGGACGTCGTCCCAGCGGCCCACCCGCTCGTAGATGCGCTGCCGGATGCGCTCCCCGCCCGGGTCGTCGCGGTTGGTGCCGAAGAACACCCTTCTGGGCTGGAAGCACATGAGGAAGTGGTCGCCCATGCGGCGGCTGTGCCGCTGCCGGTAGGCGGGGATGCAGGGGAAGACGAACATGGGGTCGCCGGCGAAGCAGAACTCCCACTCCGGATGGTCGGGGTCGTTGGGGATGTGCGCGGGCCACGGCTCCGGGTCCTGCTCGCGCAACCGGCGCAGGATCTCCCAGAACCGCCGCTCGTGGGCGGCGAAGTCGCGCTCGCCGGTGTCCGGGAAGAAGGCGATGAGCAGGTGGCGGCGGCGCGGGTGCGCGCGGGAGAGCGCGATGAAGTCGGTCAGGGTCGGGGGCAGCACGCCGAGGTCCTGCTCGCCGGCCACCCAGGTGTAGCGGATGTGGCCCTGGGCCTCGGCGGTGGTGCCGAAGGTGCAGGGGAAGTCCGGGTCGCTGATCACGGCCCGGTAGTCCTCGTACGCCTCCCTCACCCAGTCCTGGCAGGCACCACGCGTCAGGTCCTCCCTGGTGAGCAGGCGGGATGTTCTGGCCATGGGGGCTCCTCCAGATGCGCCGGCGATGCACATTGTTTGCGTGCGTCAAGCACATATACCGCGCAGGGCGGCTCCCTAACATGGGGCCACTCAGCGGAAGAGGTCGCGGTGGTCGTGGGCCCACTGGCGGAAGGTGCGAGGCGGCCGATCGGCTGGGGGCCGGTCAGGCGGTAGGTATGGCGCTCGGCAGGCCGGACTGCTCGATCAGGCGTTCCATACCGGCGTGCATCCTGAAGATGGGGTCGTCGCGTTCCTCGTCGCCGCCCACGCCGGTCGACGACAGGTAGACCAGGCGGCGGGTGTGGCGGGCGATCGTCTCCACGACGGCGGGCGCTCCTTCGGTGGTGAGGAACGGCCAGATCAGAAAGACCGTGTGGATGCCGGACAACGCGCCGGGCAGGTCCTCCAAGGTGCCGGTCACGGCATCGGCGCCGGCGGGTACGCGGGCCGCCACCACCGGCCCGACCAGCCTGGTCGCCAGGGTGCTCTGCACCGACGCGCACGACGCGTACCGGTACCTCACCGAAGGCGTCGCCGCCCTGCCCGCCATCACCCACGTGGAGACGACCCCGGTCGTCGAGACCCGCAAACGGCTCGGCCGGCTCCTGCGCTGACGGGCGATTCCCCGTGTCGTTAGACTCGCACGGTGAGCCTGGAGCGAGCGGTCAACCTGTACGGCGCCTCCGCGCTGGTGGCCGAGGACGCCGTCCGGCGCGCCTGGCAGAGCGCGTTGCCCGGTAAGTCCGAGTCGCTGGGGGCGGGGCTGGTCGCGCTGGCCACGTTCGGAGACCTGTTCGTCGACGAGCTGAGCAGGGCGTTGTTCCTCACCCACTCGGGCACCACCCGGCTGGTCAACCGCCTGGAAGAGGCGGGCTGGGCGACCCGCCGCGCGGGCGACGACGACGCCGACCGGCGCCGCGTCCTCGTCTCGCTCACGCCGGAGGGCCGGAAGGTGGTCGGCGACGTGCTGACCGCCCGGCAGGAGGCGCTCGCCGCGCTGCTCGCCCCGCTCAGCGAGACCCAGCGCGAGCAGCTGTCCGGCATCCTGGAGACGATCCTGCGCGGTCACGGCGGCGACGGGCGCAGCCTGCACACCACGTGCCGGCGGTGCGATCACCAGGTGTGCGTGCCGTGCCCGACGCTCGAGGCCCACCGGGCGGCCACCGCCACGGAGACCTGACGCGCTCAGGCCGCGACCATCGGGGTGGTCTGCGCCAGCGCGATCCGCCAGTCGCCGTCCTCCTTGACCAGTGCGAACGTCAGCGCCCCCTTCCGCCCGTCGTTGACGTGCTTGACCAGGTGGGCCAGCGCCACGTCGGGCCGCAGGAAGGTCACGCCGAGCAGCTCGTTCTCGGTCAGCACGTCCTTCAGCGGCGTGCTCAGCGCCTTGGACATCACCTCCTTGACCTGGTCACGCCCGCGCAGCCGGACGCCGGCGAAGTTGACCAGCGCCACCTCCTCGGTCAGCAGCCCGGTGAACCCTGCCACGTCGCTCTGCAGTTCCTCGGCGTCGCGGACGACCCGCTCGATGGCCTCGATGTCGGCGTTCATGATGCTCCTCCTCTGCTAGCGGAGCGATTCGCTCCGCTCTGCACGTTACTGCGGAGCGAATCGCTCCGCAACTGCTAGGATCCGTGACGATGAGCACGCGAAAAGACCGCGCGGAACGCAACGACCACGCCTTGCTGCAGGCCGCCCGCGACGTGCTGGCGGAGGACGGCGCCCACGCGTCCGTCGCCGCCATCGCGGCCAGGGCGGGCGTCGGCGTCGGCAGCCTCTACCGCCGCTACCAGACCAAGGAGGAGCTGTTCCAGCGGCTCAGCCTGCTTTCCCTCGATCACTGGAACGAGGCGGCCGAGCAGGGCCTGGCCGATCCCGACCCGTGGGCGGGTCTGACGGGGTTCGTCCGCAGCTGCATCGAGTTCGGGCAGGGCTCGCTCGCGCCCGTCGCCGGCACCATCGAGGTGACCGAGGAGATGAGCGCGAAGTCCCGTCGCGGCGACGAGCTCCTCGACGAGCTGGTACGCCGCGCGCACGCGTCCGGCGACCTGCGCGCCGACGTGACCGCGATCGACATCTCCCTGCTCATCGAGCAGCTCGGCCGCTCCCCCGTGGTCGATCAGCTGCGCAAGCAGGGCAGGGACGACCTGCTGCCCGCCGCCGCCGAGGCCCGCCGGCGGCTGATCGCGATAGCGCTCGACGGCCTGCGGCCAGGCCACGACCCGCTGCCCGGGTCACCTCCGGGCGATGAGCTGTTCACCGGCCGCTGGTCGGTGCAGGAGTAGCCAGGAGGCGGGCACGAGCGCGAGCCCTGTCATGGCGAGCACGGCCGGGACGAGCCTGCCCGCGTCGAGCAGCGGCGTCACCAGCGCGGCGCCGAGGGGCGGCGTGGCCTGCATGAGCGTACGCAGCCAGGCGAACCCGCGCCCCCGCCACTCGGCGGGGATGCGGGCCATCCGCACGGTCTGCGCCCACACCGTCATGGGCGCGCTGAACATCCCGATCACCAGGAACCCGGCGGCGACCCCTTCGAGGTGCGGCGCGGCCAGCACGGCGAGGAAACCCATGGCCGCGACGGCCTGGACCAGCCCGATCGCCCGCAGCGGCCGGGAGCCGGGCGATCGGGCACCCGCCGCCGCCGCGCCCACCAGCTCACCGGCCGACAAGGCGGCGAGCAGGAACCCCAGCGCCTGCGGCCCGCCGGGCAGCTGTGTCTTCGCCAGCCACGGCCCGACGACCATCAGCATGCCGAGGGCGACGTTGAAGGCCATGAACGCCACGGTCGTGACCACCAGCACCCGATCGCGCAGCAGCCCGGCCGGCCGCGTGCTCCCCGCCTTGGACGGCGCGGGCGCGAGCCGGCGGCGTACGAGGAGCGCGCAGGCGGCGAGCGCCCCGTACGACACCGCGTCGAAGGCCAGGACGGCCTCGGCCCCCACCCCGGCGATCAGCAGGCCGCCGAGCGCCGGGCCGATCATGCCCGCCAGGCTGAAGCTCAGGGACTCCAGCGCGTTGGCCGCGTCACGGTCCTCCTCACGGACCAGATCAGGGATGGCTGCGGGGAACGCGGCCAGCGGCACCATCTTGAACAGCCCGTAGACCGCGGCCACCACATACGGCAGCGCCTCAGGCACCTCGCCCACCACCGCCATGACGGGCACGGCCGCCATCGCGGCTCCCCTGATCACGCTGTCGGCGGCGAGGACGTGCCGCTTGTCGAACCGGTCGAGCACCGGCCCGGCCAGCAGGCCGCCGACGAAGACGGGCAGGGTGTGGCACACGGCCAGCAGCCCCAGCCTGGCAGTGCCGCCGGGCTGGGCGAGCACCAGCCAGGCCAGCGCGACGAACGTCATCCCGTCGCCCACCAGCGACACCGACGAACCGAACCAGAGCAACCGGAAATCGCGGCCCGACAGCGGGCGCCGGTAGTGAGTGACGATCGACATGCGATCAAGGCTGGCGACGAGCGCCGCGATGCGCTGGCGGCCATCGGCCGCCGTCGCCTGCTCGCCGTCCGATGCCCGCCAGCCCGGCCACGCGGCCCATGGCACCCTGGGAGGGGTGATGGGTGAGGACGCCGTCTACGCGGCGATGGAGAGCAGGGACCCGCGCTTCGACGGCTGGGTCTTCGTCGCCGTCACGACCACCCGCATCTACTGCCGCCCCAGCTGCCCGGCGGCCATGCCCAGACGCGAGCATCTGCGGCTGTTCCCGACGGCCGCGTCCGCGCAGGTCAACGGCTTTCGTGCGTGCAAGCGCTGCCTGCCGGACGCCGCCCCCGGCTCCCCCGAGTGGAATCTGCGCGCCGACCTGGTGGGCAGGGCGATGCGGCTGATCGAGGACGGCGTCGTGGACAGGGAGGGGGTCGCCGGTCTGGCGGCCCGGCTCGGATACAGCCCGCGGCAGGTGCACCGCCAGCTCTTCGCCGAGGTGGGGGCGTCGCCGCAGGCGCTGGCGCGGGCGCAGCGGGCCCAGACGGCCCGCGTCCTGCTGGAGTCGACCGGCCTGCCGGTGGGCGACGTCGTGTTCGCCTCGGGGTTCGGCAGCGTGCGGCAGTTCAACGACACCATCAGGCAGCTGTACGGCACCACGCCGACGGCGTTGCGCGCCAGGGCCGGATCGAGCACGCCCGGCGTGATCGCGCTGCGCCTGCCGTACCGGCCGCCGATGGACGTGGCCTTCATGCTGGCGGCGCTGGGCGCGGAGGCGGTGCCCGGCATGTCCGCGTACGTGGACGGCGTCTACCGGCGCTCGCTGGTCCTGCCGTACGGCACCGGCGTCGTCACATTGTCGGATGCACCCGCGCACGTGGCCTGCGAACTGCGCCTGGACGACCTGCGCGACCTCCAGGCCGCCGTGGGCCGCTGCCGCCGCCTGCTCGACCTGGACGCCGACCAGCAGGCCATCGACCACCGGCTGGGCCCCCTGGCCGCCGCCGCTCCGGGGCGTCGCGTCCCCGGCACGGTGGACGCCGCCGAACTGCTCGCCCGCGAGTTGCTCGGCCCCGAGCGCCTGGCGGAGCTGGTCGCCCGGTACGGCAAGCCGCTCGCCGCACCCGCCGGCGGCGTGACCCGTACCTTTCCCCGCGCCGAAGTGCTGGCGGAGCTGGGCATCGAGACCGACCCCGAGCAGGCGGCCGGGCTACCCGAGCGCGCGGCCGCCGTGATCAGGATGCGTGCCCTGCGCGATCCGGACGTCGTCCTCCCGGGCGTCTCGGGCGCGGACCGGTGGCGTCCGTGGCGCTCGTACGCGATGCAGCACCTAGAGGGCGCGCAGGTCGTCGAAGGTCTGGACGAGGTGCGCGTCCAGGCTTTGTGACGGGTCGTCGATCCAGGCCTGGAGCGCCTCGTGAAAGGCGGCCCAGCCGGCGCGGGCAGCCAGGATGGCCGGCCGTTCGGGGACGCCGCGTTTCCGCAGCGCCTCCGCCATGGCCTCGGCCATCGACGCGCCCTTGGCGAGGTCGCGCTCGCGCAGCGCCGGCGTCGCGGCGATGATCTGGAGCCGCGGCTCGGCGAAGGGCCGGGTGCTCTCGGGGATGTGCCGGGCCTCGCGGAAGGCGTGTTTCAGCACGTCGAGGGGGCCGAGGCCGCCGGGCGCCGCGGCCATCGCCTCGACCACGGCCGTGCGCAGGTCGGCCTCGCCGTCGAAGAGCACCTCGCGCTTGTCGGGGAAGTGGCGGAAGAACGTGCGTTCGTTGACGCCGGCCCTGGCGGCGATCTCGGCGGTGGTCGTCCCGTCGTACCCGCGCTCCAGGTACAGCTCCAGAGCCGCCTCCCGGAGGCGGCGGCGCGCTTCTGCTCCGCTACGTGGCACGCAGGAAGAATACCTCATATGTCAGCCACTGACCTCACTTGACGCCAGTCACTGACACTACGTATGGTCAGTCACTGGCACTAAGAAACGCCAGTCACTGACATCATCGGGAGAGTGTCATGCATGTCTTCGTCACCGGCGGCACCGGCCAGACCGGCCCCGCCGTCGTCGCCGAGCTCGTCGCCGCCGGTCACACCGTGACCGGCCTGGCCCGCTCCGACACCACGGCCGCCCTGCTGAGGTCGCTGGGCGCCGAGCCGGTCCGCGGCTCCCTGGACGACCTCGACGTCCTGCGCGCCGGCGCCGAGGCCGCCGACGGGGTCCTGCACATGGCGTACGGCGGTGACTTCTCCGACCCCGACGCCATGAAGCGGCGCGACGTCACCGCGATCGAGACGCTCGGCCGGCCGCTGGAGCACTCCGGCAGGCCGCTCATCATGACCTCGGGCACGCTGGTCATGCCCGAGGGGCGGGAGTTCACCGAGAAGGACGAGCCCGACCCCGACGGGCTCGCCTCCTTCCGCATCGCCGGCGAGCGGGCGTGTCTCGACTTCGCCGCGCGAGGGGTGCGGGCGATCGCGATGCGGCTCGCTCCCACCGTCCACGGGCCCAAGGACCACGGGTTCATCCCCATGCTGATCGCCACCGCGCGGGAGAAGGGCGTCTCGGCGTACGTGGGAGACGGCGCGAACCGGTGGCCCGCGGTGCACCGGCTCGACGCGGCGGTGCTGTTCCGGCTGGCACTGGAGCAGGCGCCCGCGGGCAGCGTGCTGCACGGTGTGGCCGAGACGGGCGTCACGTTCAGGGACATCGCCGAGGTCATCGGCCGCCGCCTGGGCGTCCCGGCGGTCTCGCTCACCCCGGAGGAGGCCGCCACCCACTACGTCACCCCGTTCATGGCCAAGGTGTACGCCTTCGACGGCCCCGCCTCCAGCCGCCTCACCCAGGAGCTGCTCGGCTGGTCCCCCGTCCGCCCGGCCCTGCTCGACGACCTGGAGCACGGCGACTACCTGGCCTCCGCCTCAGCGGTGTGACCGCCGCCTGACGGGTCCTGGCGCGAGGCGGCGGACGAGTTCCGAGGTGGTCGGTACGGCTGGCCCTACCCCTAGGGGAAGGGCTGGCCGTCCTGCGGTTGGGGGGTCGCCGGGGTGGGGCGGAACCACCCCGATTCCTAGCGTGGAGGCTGTTCCTTCCCCCCCTGCGGCTCCCGCTTCGAAAGGGCAGGCCGATGCCCGAGGTCCTCGAACCCGTCCGTCCCGCGGTGCGGCGCCTGCACCGCCCGCTCCTGCTGATGGTCGCCTCCATGACGCTGCTGCTGGCCGTCTCGGCCGTCGGCATGGTGACCGACGACCGCGTCCTGCTCGGCGCGTCCGTCTGGGCCAAACCCCTCAAGTTCGCCGTGTCGTTCATCGTGTACGGCCTCACCCTCGCCTGGCTGCTGAGCCTGCCGCACAAGGCGGGCCGCTGGACCTGGTGGATGGCGACGCTGCTGGCCGTCACCGGCATGGTGGACGTCGGCGTCGTCGTGGTGCAGGCGGCGCGCGGCACGTTCAGCCACTTCAACCAGGCGGACGACCCGTTCACCGACGGCATCATGCTGGTCTTCGGCATCGGCGTGCAGCTGCTCATGCTCGCGAACTTCGTCCTCGCCGGGCTGCTGATCTTCCAGCGGGTCGGCGACCGGGTGCTCGCCTGGGCGATCCGCGCGGGCCTGGCCTTCGTGATCGCCGGGATCGGCCTCGGGTTCTGGATCCCGGCGAGGTCCGCCGAGGTGTGGACGGCCATCGACGCGGCCGGCCACGCGGTCCCCCTGGCCTCCCAGCACAACGTGGGCGTCCCGGACGGCGGCCCCGGGCTGCCGCTCACCGGCTGGAGCACGGTCGGCGGCGACCTGCGCATCCCGCACTTCGTCGGCCTGCACGGGCTGCAGGTCATGCTGGCCGTGGCGCTGGTGCTCGGGCTGCCGGCCGGCCGGGTCGCCCGGCTGCGTGCCGAGCGGACCCGGGTGGGCCTGACGCTCGTGGCCGCCGCGGCGTACGCGGGGCTGATCGTCCTGGTGACGTGGCAGGCCGTACGCGGTCAGCCGCTGATCCACCCCGACGGCCGGACGCTGGGCGCGCTGGCCCTGCTGGTGGCCGCCACGGCGGCGGCCGGCTGGGCGGTCGTCGCGGCGGGCGGTCGCCGCCTCAGTTGAGCCAGCTCGCCACCTGCGAGGCGACCGAGGAATGCCAGCCGAGCGTCAGGTGGTTGGCGGTGGCGACGAGCGCGGTGCCGGCCACGTTGCCGATGCCGGTCCTGGACAGCGCGCTGGTGGTGAACACGACGCCGTCGCTGGGCCCGCGGTTCTCGTTGTAGATGCCGACGACCGTGGGCGACCCGCCGGCCAGCAGGTACGTCGCCACCGACGACGGCACCCCCGCCTGCTGGATGCGCGAGATCAGCGACCCGGCGTCGATCGCCGCCTGGATGCCCGGCCCCGCGGTGAAGAAGCCCTGACCGCCGTAGTAGGTGGTGTACCAGTCCTGCTGGGTCTGGTCGATCCCGTACGTGCCGTCGAAGCGGGCCAGCATCTGCCGCTGCCCCGGGTAGGCGTCGTACCCGCCGGTCGGCACGAACGAGAACTCGGGACGGTAGGCGTAGACGCCGTAGCAGGTCATGTGGGTGTGCGGCGCGGGCGAGTTGACCTGGCCGCCGCACTCGGGCCAGATCGACAGGTCGTGCGCCCAGCCGTGCGCGAACGGGTAGTCGTAGCCGGCGTTGGGGCCGCCGATCGTGACGAGCTTGCGGACGTCGCCTGCGTACGAGCGGCCCCAGCCCGGCTTGACGGACGAGACGTACATGCGCGTGGACATCATGCCCTTGCTCCACCCCACCAGGTCCACGGACGAGACGCCGAGCCTGTCCTTGATGACCGCGATGGCGTCGCCGACCTGCTGGGCCTGCATGAAGTTGTCGCCCTCCTTGTGGGCGAACCCGATCGCGAACACCCGGTGACCCGCGTCGACCAGGCGCTGCATCAGCCCGGTACGCGGACAGGTGATGGCCCCGCAACCGAAGCCGCCCGACTCGCCGGGGTTGGCCCAGGCCCTGTCGGGGTTGTCGTTGGCGCCGTGCACCAGCAGCACCGGCGTGCTCTTCGGGTTGGTGTTCCAGCCGGGCGCGTAGTAGAGCAGGAACCGGCCGGAGAAGGGCCGCCTGACGCCGCCGAAGAAGGTCAGCCGCTGACCGTCCTGGTCGCCGCGGCCGTCCGGCGGGTAGCTCTCCTGGGTGAAGCCGGAGGTGGTGTCGAGGTAGCGCTCCACCCTCGACCAGCCGTTCGCGACGCTGGTGTAGGTGGCCTCCAGGGTCAGGTACGACGGGGTCGCCGCCTGGGCGGGCACCGGCACCAGCAGCGCGGTGAGCAGCACCGCGACCGTCCAGAGGTAACGCATCGAATCTCCTGTCCGCAGGGCACCGGCGACGCCCGCCATCGTCGCCGGATCCCGGCGGCCGTTCCAGCGCCGCCCGCCACACTTTCGCCGCCCCGCACGTGTGCGCCCGGCACACCGGCGTCAGAACCGGTAGCGCAGCACCCTGACGCCTTGCCGCGACAGCGCGGTGCTGCGGGCGGTGAGCCGGGTCAGCGCGCGCAGGGGCTGCGGGAAGCTCGCCGTCTCCGGGGCGCGGGTGAGGATCTGCTCCTCCTCCAGTGCGAGGCCGGCGCCCCAGGACTCCGGCTCGCGCGGGTCGTCGAAGCCCTGGGCGGCGCGGATGCCGAGCGCCCTGATGGTCGGGTGGTACTTCATGGCCTAGGCCGCGAAGCGGGTGTAGCCGTTGAGCGCGAGCTCGCCCGAGGGCAGGTGGCCGGTCAGCGCGCGGGCCATGGCCTGGAAGGTGTCGCCGGGCATGAAGGGCAGCAGCCCCTCGGCGACGATCATCGCGGGCCGGTCGGCGGGGATCTCCTGCAGCCAGTCGGAGCCGGTGAGGTCGGCTCCCACGAGGTGGGAGCGGCCGGGCAGGCAGGCGTCGCGCAGCTTCACCACCTCGGGGAAGTCGACGTCGTACCAGTCGACGCCGGGCGGCGGGTCGCAGCGGTGCACCCTGGGGTCGAGCCCGCAGCCCAGGTCGAGCACCACGCAGCCGGGATGGGCGGCGACGTACGCGCGGACCGCGTCGTCGAGCCTCCTGGTGCGCAGGGCCGTGGTGACGACCAGGCTGGGCTTGATCTTCAGTTTGGCGAAGTCGTAGTCGATGCCGGCGGCCAGCTCGGCCGACAGCGTGTCGCCCAGGATGGGGGCGGGCCGCCCGGCGTCCAGGGCCTTGGCATGAAGGGTGAGCAGCAGCGTTTCCTGGATCAGCCCGAGTCGGGGGTGCATGGTGGTTCCTCAGCGGCGTAGGGGATGGCGGGTGGCGAGGTCCTGCAGCCAGGTCAGCGAGTCGTGAGCGGCCTTGATCCGCTCGGCGCGCCGCTCGTCGCCGCCCGCGATGGCGAGCCCCTCGTCGGCGATCTCGCCGAACGCGCTCAGGCTCTCCAGCTTGCGCTGGATGACCTTCTGCCAGGCGTCGTCCTCGATGCGGTGGTAGGCGGTGCGATCGCCCGGCCTGCGGACCTTCTTGACCAGGCCGATGGCCGTGAGGAAGCGCATGTTGGAGGTGAGCGAGGCCCGGCTGGCCTGGATGACGTCCGCGATCTGACCGGCGGACTGCTCGGCCGGGTCGCAGATCATCAGCCAGCCGAGGATGCGCCCGGTGATGGGCGGCAGCCCCCACTCCTCGACGCAGAACGCCGCCACCCGCTCGACCCAGCGCAGCGTGCGGTTCCGCTCTTCCTCAGTGGTCATCGTCCGTGTCCTTCTGTGGTGATCGTCGGCCGGTTCACTGTGCCATGGCGGCCACCGGCTCGTAGACGCCGGCGCGGCACTCCGGGACGGCCCTGCGGGTAGGGCAGGGCGCTGCGCACCGGGTGCCGAGGCTGTTGAAGGTCACGTGCTCCATGGCTCATCCCCCTTTGTTGCTAGTTATTTCAATCATGACTGAAATGACTAGCAATCTCAAGCGGAGAACCGGTTGGCCCGATATGTGCGAGAGAGAGGAGGGGAGATCGTTCCCCTTCCGGCGGCGCGCGGCGTCCCCGGCCCGGCGCGACCTGCGACGTGCGCGGCCAGGCTCGTACGGTGGTGGGGCTCTGGCTCATCGGCCAGGCCCTGCCCCTGCTCCGGCTGGCCCGCAGGTACGACGCGCCGAGTCAGGTGTGGCTCTGGCCGCCGGCCCGCGGCTTCGGTCACGGGGACCAGGCGCACCTGTTCTGGCGGACGATGCTGCCGGTGCCGTACCTCTGGCTCATCCTCGCCGGGCGGGACCTGCGGCGCCGACGCGCAGCCGCCTGGTGGCCTCCTGGTTCACCTCGAACGTGACCGGGTCCACCACCACGGCGTAGTCGCGGGCCGCGGACTGCACGCTGACGAAGCCGTTGCGGACGTCCGCGGCCACCTGAGCGGGCTCGCGTTCGAACGGGTCGCCGTAGCCGCCACCGCCGCCGGTGTTGTTGACCAGCACCTCCCCCGCGTCCAGGCGGTTGTAGCTGCCGCCCTGCCGGACCTCGCGGCCGGTGCCGGGGTTGAGGATGACGTGGTTGCTCTCGCCGGGCAGGCCGTCGCCGATCGACCACGGCTGCGTCCTGGTCTTGTAGACCAGGCAGATGCCCGTCGAAGGAGCGGTGAAGCGGTACGTACGGCCCACGCCGACGCCGCCGCGGTGCCGGCCGGGACCGCCGCTGTCGGGGCGGTAGCCGTACGACTCGATGAACATCGGCGACTTGGTCTCCAGCACCTCCACCGGATTGTTGCGGCAGCCCGGCTCCGACAGGTGCATGATGCCGTCCTCGCCGTCGCCGCCCGCGTGCGCGCCGAACCCGACGGCCTCGTTGGTGGCCTCCAGCCACGCCTCCCCGGTACGCGGGTTGACGCCGAGCCCCATCATCGAGCACACGTCACCGCCCGAGCAGGCGGGCACCCGGTCGGGCATGCCCTGGGCCAGGGCCTTCAGCACGACCTCGCCGCCGAGCAGCCCGGTCCACAGCGTGAACGTCGGCATGGGCGGCACCGCGTGCATGACCGAACCTGGCTCGGTGACCACCCGCAGCGGCCGGAAGTTGCCCGCGACGACCGGCGTGTCCGGCGTGGTCAGGGCCTTGAAGACGAGGCTGCAGAACGCCTCCGTCTGCCCGACGGGCAGGTTGATGGGGCCTTTGACGTCGCGCTCGCTGCCGGTCCAGTCGATGACCATCTCGTCGTCGCCGATGGTCACGGTGACGTTCATCTTGATGAGGCGGTCGGCGTCCACGCCGTCGCTGTCCACGAAGTCGTGCGCCGTCCACGTGCCCTTCGGCAGCTTGGCCAGGGCCAGCCGGGCGAGGCGCTCGCCGTGGTCGTTGATGGCGTCCATCGCGGCGGTCAGCACGCCGGCGCCGTACTTGGCGGCGATCTGCTGGGTGCGGCGCACGCCGGTCACGCACGCGGAGACCTGCGCCTGGATGTCGCCGATGGTCCGCTCCGGCATCCGGCTGTTGAAGCGGATGATGTTGAACACGTCGTCGTTCTGCACCCCGCGCCGGTAGAGCTTGGAGCAGGGGAAGAACAGCCCCTCCTGGTACATGTCGGTGGAGTCCAGGACGTAGCCGGGGTCCTTCTGCTTGAGGTCGAGCACGTGGATCCGGCAGGAGGCGAAGCCGATCAGCTCGTCCTCGTGGTGGATGGGGGCGAACACCAGCGGGTCGAGGGTGTGGGCCGAGGCCCAGTACGGATAGTTGAGGATGAACACGTCACCCGGCTCCAGCGCGTCCCGGCCGAGGAACTCGACCGCCCGCTTGATGCCGTGGTCGTTGCCCCGGGTGAACACCGCGATGCCCGGCGCGTCGGCCACCACGTCGCCCTGGGCGTCGTGGATGCCGATCCCGTAGTCGTGGATCTCGTACACGACCGTGTTGTACGCGGTGCGGCACAGGTTGCGGGCCATCTCGTCGGCGGCGGCGAGCAGGCCGTGCCGGATGATCTCCGTCGTGATGGAGTCCGTCGTGGTGGTGGGGCTCACTGCTGCCTCCCGGTCCTGTCGTTCACGGAAATGACCAGTTCGCCGTAGCGGCCGACGCGCAGGGAGTCGCCGGCGTGGATGACGGACGTGGCCGTGTGCTCGGTGATCACCGCGGGCCCTGCGACGACGTCGCCGGCCAGCAGGTCCTCGCGCGTGTAGACGCGGTATTCGACGGCCGGCTCGTCCGCCGACAGATGGACCTGGCGGGTGCCGGCCGGGTGGGGCTCGCCCGACGTACGCTCCGCCACGGTCGGCAGCTCCGGTTTGTCGACGGTGCCGGTGGCGCGCAGGCGCAGGGTGGTGACCTCGACCGGGTCGTCCATCGTGTGGCCGTACTGCCGCTCGTGCAGCTCGGCGAACGCGGCGGCGACGTCGGTGGCGAACGCGGCGGGATCATCGGGGAAGGCGACCGTGACCGAGTGCTCCTGCCCCTGGTAGCGGACGTCGAGCGTGCGCGTGAGCGCGCGCCGGTCAGGGCCGAAGCCCTCCGATGCGAGCTGCTCGACCGCCGCCGCCTCCATCTCCCGGTAGACGGCGTCGGCGGCGGCCGCGTCGAGCGTGGCCAGCGGCGTGACGAGGGTACGGGCGAAGTCGTGCTGCACGTCCGCGAGCAGCATCCCGAACGCGGAGAACGCGCCCTGCCCCGGCGGCACGATCACGGTCGAGATGCCCAGCTCCCTGGCCACCTCGACGGCCACCAGGCCCCCTCCCCCGCCGAAGGACAGCAGCGCGAAGTCCTTCGGGTCGCGGCCCAGCTCCACGGTGATCGCGCGGACCGCTCCCATGATCTTCATGGTGGAGATCTGCACGATGCCGCGGGCCAGCGCCTCGGTGGTCAGGCCGAGCCGGGTGGCGATGGGCTGCAGCGCCTTGTCGGCCAGCTCGCGGTCGAGGGCCAGCTTGCCGCCGAGCGGGCTGTCGGAGCCGAGGTGGCCGAGCACCAGGGCGGCGTCGGTGAAGGTCGGCGCGGTGCCGCCCCTGCCGTACGAGGCGGGGCCCGGAGCCGCGCCCGCGCTCTGCGGGCCGACCTGCAGCGCGTCCGCCTCGTCCAGCCAGGCGATGGAGCCGCCCCCGGCGCCGATGGTGTGGATGTAGAGCGACGGGGTGTTGATCGGCAGCCCCTCGAACTCCGCGCCTTGGTAGAGGACGGGCTCGTGGTCGAGGATCAGGGAGGCGTCGAGGCTGGTGCCGCCCATGTCGATGGTGATGAGGTTGGGCTCGTCCAGCAGTCTGGACAGCGCCGCCGCGCCGATGACGCCGCCCGCGGGGCCCGACAGGATGAGGCTCACCGGCTGCTCGCGGGCCGCCTGCGCGGTCATCGCGCCGCCGCCCGAGCGGGTCATCAGGAACCGTCCTGAGAAGCCGCCGCCGGCCAGCTCGCCCTCCAGCTCGCGCAGGTAGCGGTGGACGATCGGCTTGACGTACGCGTCCAGCACGGCGGTGCTGGTCCGCTCGTACTCGCGGTACTCCCTGGACAGCTCGTGCGACAGGGTGACCGCGACGTCGGGGGCGATCTCGGCCAGCACCTCCCGCATGCGCAGCTCGTGCTCGGGGTTGGCGTAGGAGTGCAGGAACGCCACCGCCACCGAGCCGTACCCGCGCTCGGCGACGACCTCGGCCACCCGGCGGGCGTCATCGACGTCGAACGGCGTGTGCACGCTCCCGTCGAACCTGCACCGCTCGCGCACCTCGAACGTGTCGTAGCGCTCCAGCAGCGCGGGCGGCTTGCGGTAGGTGATGTCGTAGTTGGTCCTGCGGTCGGTACGGCCGAGCAGGTAGACGTCGCGGAACCTCTTCGTACCGATCACGGCGGTGCGCGCGCCCGTGCGGGTGAGCAGCGCGTTCAGCCCGAGCGTCGTCCCGTGCGTGAACATCGTGATGGCCGGCGTGCCGGACTCGGCCAGGCCGAAGGCGTCCATGACGCCGCGCGCCGGCGCGTCGGGGGTGGTCGGGACCTTGCCGAAGCTGAGCGCGCCCGTGTCCGGGTTCAGCTCCACCACATCGGTGAACGTGCCGCCGACGTCGATCGCAAGCCTGCTCATCGTTCCGCCTTTCTCGGTAGTGCGTGCGTGGCCGCGACGTGCTCCAGCGCCTCGGACGGCATCCCCCTCGCGTCGTCCCCGCGCGGCCAGTGCAGAGTGATCTCGTCGAAGCCCGCGTCGCGCAGCCGGCCGGCGAAGTCGGCGTAGCGGCCTGGGCTCTCGAACGGCCAGGTCATGTCCAGGGCCACCTGCGCGATCCGGCGCAGCGCGCCCGGCGGGCGGCGGCCGGAATCAGACGCGGCGGCCAGCACCGCGTCCAGCCTGCGCCCCTGCTTCTCCACGGCGGCGAACCAGTCCGCCGGCGCGTCCTGCCTGCGGTAGGCGCCGTAGGTCACCCAGCCCTGGCCGTGCCGCGCGGCCAGCGCCATCGCGCGGGACCCCGTCGCGGCGACGGTCAGCGGCACGCGCGGGCGCTGCAGGCAGCCGGGGATCTGCCTGGCCTCCACGGCGCTGTAGCGCTCGCCGCGTACGGTGCTGACGTCGTGGGTGAGCAGGTGGTCGAGCAGGCCGAGCCATTCGGCGAACCGGTCGGCCCGCTCGGGGAGCGAGCGCGGCGGGTCGCCGAGCACGGCGGCGTCCGCGCCCTCGGCGCCTGCTCCGACGCCGATGTCCAGCCGGCCGCCGCTCAGGTGGTCGAGCGTCATGATCTCCTTGGCGAACGTGACGGGGTGCCGGTAGTTGGGCGTGGCCACCTGGGTGCCCAGGCGCACCCGGGTGGTGGACACGGCCGCCGCCGCCAGCATCGGCACGGCGGCGTGCCAGGGCCGGTCCTTCAAGGGGGTCCAGGTCAGGTGGTCGTAGGTCCAGACGGTGCGGACGCCGAGCTGCTCCGCGGCCCGTACGTCGGCGGCGAAGGCCCCGGGATCCCGGTCGGGCAGCACCAGGACGGACAGGTCGATCATCGTCGTCTGCTCGCCACGCTCAGCGCCACCGCGGCCAGGATGACCACGCCGGTCGTCAGGTCCTTGAAGAACGGGTTCGCGTTGAGGATGTCGAACCCGTTGTCGATCAGCGCCAGCAGGTACACACCGCAGACCGAGCGCCAGATCGCGCCGACGCCGCCGTAGATGCTGGTGCCGCCGAGGATGACCGCGGCGATGGCGAGCAGCTGCATGCCGTCGCCGGCCTGCGGCTGCCCGGTGCCGATCCGCGAGACCCCGATCGCGGCGGCGATGCCGGCGGCCAGGCCGCTGTAGAGGAACGTGTACAGCTTGATGCGGTTCACCCGGATGCCGGACAGCTCGGCGGCCTCGGCGTTGCCGCCGACGGACAGGACGTACCTGCCAAAGGTCGTGCGGTTCAGCAGGAACCCGGACAGCAGCGCGAAGAGGGCCAGGATGACGATCGCGTAGTAGACCGGGCCGATGCCGCCCCGGCCGAGCGCGGTGAACCCGCCCGCCGGGACGCTGATGAGGAAGCCGCCGGTGATCAGCACGGCGAGCCCGCCGTACACGAGGCTGGAGGCCAGCGTGGCGAGGAACGAGTGGATGCGCAGCCGGGTGATCGCGGCGCCGTTCACCAGCCCGAGCGCGGCGCCGGCGAGGGGCGCGGCGATCAGGCCGAGCACGGGGCTGTTCAGATGCAGCGCGACCCAGGCGGCCACCACGTTCGCGACGCTGAAGATGGCCCCGGTGGACAGGTCGAAGCCGCCGCAGATGACGACGAGCGTCCCGGCCACCGCGATGATCGCCAGCGGGGCGTTCTGGTTGAGGATGTTCAGCAGGTTCGTGAGGGTGAGGAACGACGACGTCGACACGCTCAGCGCCACGAAGAGCGCCACGAGCATGATCAGGACGGCGTAGTGGCGGACCAGGGCCGGCACGTTCACGCCGGACCCCGCTCGCGCCTGTGCGGTGGCGGTCATGGGGTTCCTTCTGTCGCTGGGGGTGGCTCGACCTCGAAGAGGCGCTGCAGGAGCCCGTCCACGGACGCCCCCGGGCCCGGCACCTCGCCGATGACCGTGCCGCCGCGGACGAGGTGGATCCGGTGGCTGAGGCCGGCGACCTCCTCCAGCTCCGACGAGATGAGCAGGATGCCGGTGCCGGCCGCGGCGATCTCGACGATGAGCTGGTAGATGCGGGACTTGGCGCCCACGTCCACGCCCCTGGTGGGCTCGTCGAGGATGAGCAGCTCGGGCCGGCCGAGCAGCCATTTGGCGAACAGCACCTTCTGCTGGTTGCCGCCGGAGTAGACCGACACGTCGCCGTCGAGCGCGGCCGGGCGTACGCCGAGGCGTTCGACCAGCTCGCGCACCGCGGCGCGCTCGCCGCCGCGCGACAGCACCCCGGCGCGGGAGAAGCGGCCCAGGTGCGGCAGCGTGACGTTCTCCAGGACCGGGCGCAGCAGCACCAGGCCCTGGGCGCGGCGGTCCTCGGGGATCATGGCCATGCCGCGGGCGATCGACGCGCGCGGCGAGGCGCCGGTGACCGGCTCGCCGCGGAACAGCACCTCCCCCGACTCGACGGGGTCGCAACCGAACAGCGCGCGGGCGATCTCCGTACGGCCGCTGCCGACCAGCCCCGCCAGCCCGACGATCTCGCCGGGCCGCACCCGCAGCGACACGCCCCGGACGGCGCCGCCGCGCACGTCGCGCATCTCGGCCACCGGCGGCGTGTCAGGGGGCGGCGCCGGCGGCCGGTCGGGCAGCAGCATGTCGACGGGCTCGCCGAGCATGGCCTCGACCAGGCCGGCCTTGGTCTCCTGCGCGGCCGGAGCCGTCCTGATGACCCGGCCGTCCCGCATGACGGTGACGCGGTCGCAGTTGGCGAGCACGTCGTCCAGGAAGTGGGTGACGTAGACGACGGTGGTGCCGCGTTCGCGCAGCCAGCGCATGATCTCGTGCAGGCGCTCGCTCTCATCGGCGGTCAGCGAGGACGTCGGCTCGTCCATCACGATGACGCGCGCGTCGCGGGCGAGCGCCCGCATGATCTCCACCTTCTGCTGGTCGGCGATCGGCAGCGTGTGGACGGGCGCGTCGGCGGGCAGCCCGAAGCCGCAGATCTCCTCCAGCTCCCGGTAGCGGGCGCGCAGGTCCCCGTGCAGGACGCCGAACGTGCGGCGTTCCCTGCCGAGGAACACGTTCTCCGCCACGGTCAGCGCCGGGACCAGGCACAGCTCCTGGGCGATGATCACGACGCCGGCGTCCTGCGCCCGCCTGGTGTCCCAGCGGTGCACCGCCCGGCCGAACACCTCCAGCTCGCCCGAGTCCGGCTGGTAGAGCCCGCCGACGACCTTGCCGAGCGTGGACTTGCCGGCGCCGTTCTCGCCGACGAGGCCGTGCACCTCGCCTTCGAGCAGGGACAGCGAGACCGCGTCGAGTGCCTGGGTGGAGCCGAAGCGGACGGACAGGTCGCGGACGGTGACGGCCACCGCCGGGGTCGGTCCGTCCATCAATCGGCCCACTCGCCCGCGAAGTCGGGGTGCTCGCCGAGGATCTCCTTGGTGACGATCACCGGTACGGGGCCCAGCGTGTTGGCGTCGACGACCGGGGTGACCGGCTTGCCGCGCACGGCGTTGACCAGCTGCTCGACGGCGGCCTTGCCCATGCTGTTGGGGAAGTCCACCTGGTCGGCGGCCCATTTGCCGGCGCGTACCTGCTTGATGGCCTCCTGGTTGCCGCCGCCGCCCGTGACGTACATCGTGCTCAGGTCGACTCCCGCGCTCTCCAGCGCGACCTGGGCGCCGATGGTCTGCTGGTCGGCGTTGGACAGCAGCACGTCGAGCTCGGGGTTGGCCTGCAGGATGTTCTGCATGGCCTTCAGTGAGGTGTCGCGGTCGTAGTTGCCCTGGCCGGTGGCCACCACCTTGATGTTGGGGTGCCCGTCCAGGACCGAGCGGTAGGCCTTGTTGCGCAGGTTGTCGAACGGGAACTGGAGCTGGCCGATGAGGATCGCGACCCGGCACGGGTCCTTGTCCTCGCAGTACTTCACCGCGCCTTCGGCGAGCTTCTTGGAGTTCTCCTCCGTGTTCGCGGCGACCGTGGACACGATGCCGTCCACCTGGGGTTTCAGCTCGGTCAGGTTGGGGCCGACGGGGAAGAGCGTGGTGACGACCGGGATCTTGGCCTGGGCGGCTGCCGGGATCGCAGCGGCGATGCCCACGTTGTCGTTGGGGACCAGCAGGATGCCGTCGTAGGTGCCCTGGCTGGCGACGTTCTGGACCTGGTTGAACTGGGTCTGGCTGTCGAACTTGCCGTCGAAGATGGTCACCTCGACGTCGCCGTACTCTTTCGCCTTGGCGACGGCGCCGTCGTAGACGGCCTTGTTGAAGCCGTTCTGGCTGGAGGAGGCCAGCAGGGCGATCTTCACCGGGCCGGTCTTGGCGCTGGACGGAGTGCTGGAGGAGTAGACCTGGGACACGTCGGAGTTGCAGCCCGCGAGCGCGAGACTCAGGAGCGCACCGGCTGCGATCACCAGCGTCCGTTGGGGAATGGACAGTGACTTCACTTGCACCTCTATCTCATGGTGCGTATGTTTTCGCAGGTGATGAGCTGTCTTGAGGCAGTACAATGTCACACTGCAACCCGATGGGTCAACGGTTCGATTTCGACTCTTTGCCCGCGATCACGCGCCTGACGCGGGGAACTGAGCATGGGGTACTCATGCCGTCAGGCGCCGCGCGGCCGATCCTCGAAGGGTCTCAGCATCCAGACCCCGTCCTCCACCACGCGCGGCAGAACAACGAGCTGGTGGAGGTGCACGTCTTCGTCGTCCGCCAGCCGGACATCGCCTTCGGCATCGGCGCCACCTTGCTCGTCAGCAACACCTCGCGCACGACCGACAGCGAGTTCGTCGTCAGCAGCTTCGGCGGCAACTTCTTTCACAACCTCTGACGCTGGGCGCGGTCGGCGTTGGCCATGATGGCGTCGTGGACGTACTGGGACAGGCCGGGCGCCATGTCATCGTAGTTGCGGCCGACGCGCTCGTTGGCGAGGTACGCCCGCGCCAGCCCCCGATGCACGTCGTGGCCGCAGTCGTGGAAGCGCCGGTGCAGGTGCAGCCGGTGCTCCTCTGCCAGGTCCATGACGGCGGGGTCGCCGGCGGGCAGGCCGGCGTTCATCGCGTCGAGCAGCCGCTGATGGATGCCCGCCTGCTCGTCGCGGATCTCCGCCCAGTCCGCCGCCGAGTACGCCGACGCGCGCCGCCGACGCTGCTCCCACAGCTCAGACCCGCCGAACCGCTCCTCCGCCCGATCGGCGCGGTCCTCCAGCCGGGTGCCGCCGAGGATCTCCAGCCGTTCCCGCGGGGTGAGGGTGAGGCCGAGCCTGCGCGCGTGCAGCTCCCTGTCGATGGCGGCGACCATGGCCCGCTGCCGCTCGATGCGCTGGAGGAGCAGCGCGCGCTGCTCCTCCAGCCGGTCGGCGTCCCCGCGGGCGGGGTCGGCCAGAATCGCGCCGATCGCGTCGAGGCCGAAACCGAGCTCCCGGTAGAACAGGACGCGCTGCAGCCTGCGCAGGTCGTCCGCCGAGTAGAGCCGGTAGCCGGCGGGGCTGCGCTCGCTCGGCTCCAACAGGCCGATCTCGTCGTAGTGGTGCAGCGTGCGGACCGAGACGCCGGTCAGCTCGGCGATGGCGCCGACGGTGTGCTCTGAAGTGGTCATGCGGTCACTGTGCCGCCTGACGTGGCGTGAGAGTCAAGATCACCAGGTTACGCGGAGCCGGTGCAGGCCGTACACGATGCTGGAGGCGCGGAAGTCAAGCCGGTCCTCGGCGAGGGCGAGGGCGGGGAAGCGGCGCAGGAGGGCGGGGAAGGCGATGCGCAGCTCCATCCTCGCCAGCGGCGCTCCGAGGCAGTGGTGTACGCCATGGCCGAAGGCGACGTGGCCGGCCGCTCCCCTGGTGACGTCGAGGGTCTCGGGGTCGTCCACCAGGGCGGGGTCGCGGTTGGCGGCGGGGAACGAGCAGATCACCAGCGAACCCGCCGGGATCCGCTGACCGGCGATCTCCACGTCCGTCGTGGTCGTGCGCGGCGGCAGTGACTGCACGATGGACAGCCAGCGCAGCAGCTCCTCGACGGCGGGCTCGACCATGGCCGGGTCGTCGCGGATCAGCGCCGCCTGACCGGGGTGGCACAGCAGGGCCAGGGTGCCGAGGCCGAGCATGTTGGCGGTCGTCTCGTGGCCGGCCAGCAGCAACAGCCCGGCGATGCCGATCAGCTCGTCGGTGGTGAGGTCGTGGCCGTGCTCGCGGACGAGCATGCCCAGCAGGTCATCGCCCGGGTCCGCCTGGGCGCGGGCGACCAGGCCGGCCATGTACGCCCGTTCCTCCCGCTGCTCCTGGACGCGCTGCTCGATCGGCAGGGAGGTGTCCAGCAGGCGTACCGAACGCGCGTGGAACGCCGCGCGGTCGGCGGGCGGCACGCCCAGCAGCTCGCAGATCACCAGCGACGGCACCGGCAGCGCGACGTGCTCCACCAGGTCGGCCGGCTTGCCGGCCCGCTCCAGGTCGTCCAGCGCCGCCTCGACGATCTCGGCGATCCGCGGCTCCAGCCTGCGCATGCGCCGTACGGTGAACTCGGGGGTGAGCATCCGGCGCAGCCGGGTGTGCTCGGGCGGATCGGCGGCGAGCAGCTGCCCGGCCCGCATCCTGGCGCGCTCCTCGGCGTCCATCCGCTCGGTGCCGGGGATGGGGGTCAGGGCGCTGCTGAACCGGGCCGGGTCCGCCAGCACCCGGCGGACGTCCTCGTAGCGGCAGACCACGTACGCGGGCACGCCGAACGGCGTCATCACCCGCACCACGCCCTCGCCGTCGCGGGCCAGGGCCAGCTCCCCGACCGGGTCCAGCCCGTTCCTCCGCATGTGCAGGGGCAGTTCCAGAGCCTGTGTCATCATCCGTCCTCTCGCGTCGTTCGCGGCATGCTGACGACCACGAGACGGCGGCGCCCCGGCCCTTGTGACGGCGCGGCCCTGTGAGGTGGGCCACTCGTTCAGCCGGCGGACAGCAGCGTGTTCGCGCGGGACAGGACGGTGCCGAGGACGCGGCCCGCGGTGGCCAGGTCCTCCGGCGGCAGGTCGCCCCACAGCCGGCCGGTGACGTCGGTGATGGCGGCGCGGACCCTCGTCCACTCGGTCTTGCCGTGCTCGGTCGGCTCGACGACGCCGTCCTGCCTGGTGCGGACCAGGCCGGCCGCCGTCAGCTCGGCGAGGAGCCGGTGCACGGTGGCCTGGTCGGCCTTCAGGGAGTGGGCGACGCGTTCGGTGAGGGCGTCCGCGGACGGCGTTCCTTCGCTGACGACGGTCAGGGTCAGCGTCACCCACTGCGGTTCGGTGATGCCGGTCCCGGCCAGCAGGCGGTCGAGGAGGGCGTTGAGGGCCTTCTCGGTCTGGCCGATCACCTGGGTGCTGAAGGCGGGCATGGATCCACTCCCATACTAGTTGGTTGGGCCAATGTTGGCTGCACCAACGTTAACAGTATTCGTGGGTCCCGCCAACCATTTGTTAGGGTCGGCTCGTGAACACTCCCGAAGGGCCGCCGGCGGAGCGGCTGCGCAGGCTGCCGACCAGGCTGACCAACGGTGCGGCGCTGATCGCCAACCGGCTCGTGGACCAGGCGCTCGCCGGGGCCGGGGCCCGCCGCTACCACTACGCCCTGCTCGCCACCCTGGAGGAGTTCGGCCCGGCCAGCCAGGCCGAGCTCGGCCGCCGCACCGGCATCGACCGCAGCGACGTGGTCGCGGCCGTCAACGACCTCGCCGACCAGGGCTTCCTCCAACGTGCGCCCGACCCGGGCGACCGCCGCCGCAACGTCATCACCATCACCCCGGCCGGCCGGAAGCAGCTCGCCGACCTCGACCGGCTGCTCACCGCCGCCCAGGACGACTACCTCGCCCCGCTGTCCGCCACCGACCGGCGGACCTTCGTCGACCTCCTCACCCGCCTGACCGAGCACCACTCCGGCCGCTGAGGAAGTCGCGGACGAGCCGGTCGTAGCGGGCGCGGTCCACGTTCCACGCCTCGGTGTGCCCGCCCCGCTCGAACGGCTCGAACCGGATCGGCCAGCCCAGCCGGGCGCCCGTGGTGACGAGGTCGTACGCCTCCTGGATCGGGTGCTCGGTGTCCGGAACGGTGTGGATCAGCAGGAGGGGCGGCCTGACCCGGGGCGGGTGGCGGATCAGGCTGAGCCGATCGGTGTCGACGCCGGTGCGCCACTCGGTGACCAGCCCGGCCGGCCCGGCCACGAACGCGGGCAGGCCGGCGTTGCGCGCGCCCTGTTCCGCGGTCATCCGTACGTCGATCATGGGCGCGTCCATGATGACGCGGTCGACCAGGGTCGCGAGCGGTGACCGGCCGAGGAGCTGGCCGACGATCTGGCCGCCCATCGAGGTGCCGTACAGGATGAAGCGCTGCGCCCCCATGGTCGTGGCGTGCCGCAACGCCGCCTCCAGGTCGCGCCACTCCGCGTCGCCCAGGTGCAGCAGGCCGTCGTGCGAGGGCGGGGCGCCTTCGTCGTTGCGGTACGTGATGGCCAGGAACGGCAGCCCCAGCTCGTGCACCACGGGCAGGATCTTCAGCTCGGCCTTGCGCCGCCCGTTCTGCCCGTGCACGGCGACGACCCACGTGGTGCCGTCGCCCGGCACGTACCAGGCGGGCGCCGGTCCCAGCTCGGTGGGCACCATGATTTCGGTGTAGTCGATCCCCCAGGCGACCTTCGGATCGCCCGGCGGCACGTTGCCGAAGTGGCCGGGGGTGCCGGCCGAGGGGACGGGGCCGCGCAGCACCTCGCGGGTGACGCGGCCCGGCGTCTCGGACACGACGTCGCCGAGCATCGTGTGCGCGCCGCTCCACTCCAACCAGTACGTGCCGGGCGCGGCGGTCTGCGGCGTCCTCGCGAGCGTCACGGTGCCGCCCTGGACGGCGAGCACCTGGGCGTTGCCGGTGCCGTAGTGCACGACCTTGATCGACTGGTCGCTGCCGTACCAGGCTCCGGCCCCCGCCGCCACTACCACGAGCGCCAGGACGGCCGACGCCGCCCACCACTTAACGGACGCCATCGAAGATCCTGCGCACCGTACGCCGGCACAGCTCGCGGAAGCCGTCCTCCGCCAGGCCGATCCGGCCGCCGAGATAGAGCTGCACGAGCCCTTGGACGGAGGCCGTCAGCGTCAGCGTCACCTCCAGCGGGTCGTCCTCGCGCAGCACCTTCTCCCGCATGCCCTCCTCGACCAGCGCGACGAGCAGCCCGAACGGCGGGACGTCACCGCGGAAGTCCTCGGGGAAGCGCCTGGCCCGCTCGCGGCGGTCGGTCATGAGGAACGTGTACAGATGGGGCTGCCCCAGGGCGAAGTCGAGGAAGTCCTCCAGCAGCCCGAACGCCCGCTCCTCCCAGGGCCCGCCCGGCGCCCGGCTCCCCCAGCCCTCGGCCAGCTCGCGGAAGGCCCGCTCGGCCACCTTGTCGAGCAGCGCCTGCCGGCTCGGGAAGTGCTTGTAGGCCGCCATGGGCGACACCCCGGCCAGCCCGGCCACCCGCCGCATGGTCACGGCCTCGGCGCCTTCGCCGACGAGGATGCCGCGCGCGGCGTCGGCGATCCGCTCCGCTGCAGTCGTCATGGTGTACACCGTAAACCATGCGGGTTTACGGTGTACACCCCCGTACGTCCCCGTCAGGCCGGCGGGTCTCCGTCGAGCAGGGCGCGGGCCGTCGTGACGTCGGTGATGATGACGTTGACCCAGCCGCCGGTGATCGCCGCGCGGATGGCCGCGTGCTTGCGCTCGCCGCCCGCCATGCCGATGCGGCGCGGGATCGCGCGCAGCACCTCCGGGTCGATGCCGACGACGCGGCTGTCGAGGTCGCTGTGGATCAGCTCGCCCGTCGCGTCGAAGAAGCGCTGGCAGACGTCGCCGACCGCGTGGGCGGCGATGAGGTGGTCCTGGTCGGCGGGGGCGATCGCGTTGCCGCTGTCGCGCAGCAGCGGCGAGGGCTGCACGCTGCCGATGCCCACCAGCGCCATCGTCAGCCGCTGCCACTCCTCGGCCACCGGCTGCATGGCCGCGTCGCCGATCAGGCTCTGGCGGATCTCGGGGCTGCCGACCAGACCGGGAGCCTGGACGTAGAGCGGCTCGGCGCCGATCAGCTCGGCGAGGTGGCCGAGCAGGCGGTTGGCCTTGGCCTGGACGGCGCCCTCACCGACGCCGCCGAGCAGCTGCACCACGCGGTCGGCGCCCGGCACGCGCAGGGGGTGCAGCCGCTCGGCCACCGACAGCAGGGTCTGACTCCACGGTGAGATGCCGATCCGCTCGCCGCCCGCCAGGGTCGATTCGAGGTACGCGGCCCCGGCGGAGCCGATGCCGGCGATGATCTCCGACTCGTCGCCCTCGACGTCGACGACGACCGCCTCGCGCAGCCCGTAGCGGGTCTCCAGCTCCTGCTCCAGGGTCAGGTGCACGCCCTGGGAGACGACGACCACCGTACGGACGATGCCGATCTCGCCGGCCCGCTTGAGCAGCCTGGAGACCTTCGTCTGCGAGATGTGCAGCGCGTCGGCGATGTCGGCCTGCCGGATGCCGAGCTCGTGGTACATGTGCGCGACCTTGGTGATCAGCCGCACCCGGCCGTCGGTGGCGAACCGGCCGGCGCCGCCCGCGTTCACAGCCATCAGGACCCGTCCCCCTCGCCGTCGTGCGGTCTCGTCGCCTGACATTGTCCATCCGGAAGGTCACTTCGTGATCCCGAGCAGGGGTGGCTCGCGGCACGCCGTCGCGGGTTACGGCGAGAAGAAGCAGTTCGCACCGCCGAAGGTTGCTCAACGTTATTGACACGCATCGCGCGGATCAGCCAATCTACGAGCACGGGAAATTATGCACTACCGCATAATTATGCACTACCGGGAGACTGCGATGCGCCAGCGCAGAGTCATCATCAACACGGACGCCAAGAACGAGGCCGACGACCAGTTCGCCATCGTGCACGGCCTCCTGTCCCCCACCTTCGACGTTCGAGGACTGATTCCGGCCCACTTCGGCACCCGGCGCTCGCCGCGCAGCATGGAGGAGTCGCGCGAGGAGATCGACCTCCTGCTCGACCTGCTCAAGATGACCGGCTCCGTCCCCGTGGCGAACGGCGCCGCGACCGCCCTGCCGGACGAGCGGACCCCGGTGGACTCCCCCGGCGCCCGGCTGATCATCGAGGAGTCGAAGCTCGCGAGCGAGGACGACCCGCTCTACGTGTCCTTCCTCGGCCCGCTGACCGACATGGCCAGCGCGATCCTGCTGGACCCCGAGCTCGTCAGCCGTCCCGTGGTCGTGATCTGGATCGGCGGGCCCGGGTACCGCGGCTACGACGAGGGCGCCCAGGTCGAGTTCAACCTCTCCAACGACATCCACGCCGCCAACGTGGTGTTCGGCTCCGGCATCACGCTGTGGCAGGTGCCCCGCGACGTCTACACCAAGGTCTCGGTGAGCTACGCCGAGCTGGAGGAGAAGATCGGCGCTGCGGGACCGCTGGGCCGCTACCTGATCGACCAGCTCCGCGAGTGGAACGCCACCCACCATCCCGGGCCGATCGAGTCCCGTTCCCTGGGCGACTCCCCGGCGATCGCGCTGATGCTCTTCCCGCAGAGCGGCAACCTGCGCGTACGGCCCGCTCCCCGCTTCGGCGCCGACGGCTCCTACCTGCCCGGATCGAACCACCCGATCCGGGTCTGTGAGGAGGTCGACGTGCGCTTCCTGCTGGCGGACATGTTCGCGAAGATCCGGGCCTTCGGCGGAACCCGCCCCTAGGTCCTGCTGCACAAGGGAGATCCGACATGACCCCCACCTCGTACACCCGCCGCGGATTCCTCGCCCTGTCGTCCGTCGCGGTGACCGGACTCGCCGTCAGCGCCTGCACCGGCGCCTCGGTCGGCGGCGGCACCACGGCGGCCACTCCGTCCGACAAGCTGCGCCTGTTCACCTACGACGACGACGCCAATATCGGCCTGATCAAGGCGCAGGTCAAGAAGTTCGACGAGCAGAACGGCACCACCACCACGGTCGACAACCTGCCCGGCTCAGGCGCCGCCCAGTTCCCCGACAAGCTGCGGACCGAGCTGCTCGGCGGCAGCGGCCCCGACCTCTGGCGGATCTGGGGCGGGCAGCTCGGCGCGCCCTTCGCCAAGGCCAAGCAGGCCGCCGACCTCACGCCCTACTACCAGAAGTACGGCTGGGACGCGACGCTCAACACCGCGGCGATCGCGGGCATGACGTTCGACGGCGTCAAGGCGGGCGTGCCGTTCGTGGCGCGCGGGCTGGGCGCCTGGTACAACAAGGAACTGCTGGCCAAGGCCGGGGTCGAGGCCCCGCCCACGTCGTACGCCGAGCTGGAGGAGATGAACGAGCGGCTCGTCGCCGCCGGCATCACCCCGTGTGGGCTGGGCGGCAAGTACGGCTGGCACATCATGCGCCTGTTCGAATACCTCCTGGAGCACACGGCGGGACCCGAGCTGCACGACAAGCTGCTGCTGGGCCAGGAGAGCTGGGACCGGCCGGAGGTCGTCGAGGCGTTCACCCTGTTCAAGAAGTGGCAGGACCAGAAGTGGCTGCCCGAGGGCGCGCTGGGCCTCGACCCGGCGGACGTCGGCACCTGGTACGTCCAGGGCAAGGTCGCCTACGACATCGAGGGCCAGTGGACGGAGGTGTCGGCCATCCTGGCGGCGAAGAAGAAGCCCGAGCAGTTCGGGACCTTCCAGCTGCCCACGGACCAGACCCCGGCCCGCCACTCCGGCTTCGTCGAGGGCTACATGGTCAACGCGAGGGGAAACAAGGACAGGGCCGCGGCGCTGCTGGACTTCCTGCTCAAGCCGGACAGCCAGAAGGCCATGCAGGTCACCTCGTCCACCGTGAAGGGCGCCGAGCCCGACGCCGCCGAGCTGCCGCTGTCGGCGGAGTGGGGCGAGAAGTACGGCGACAGTCCCTTCTACACGATCCAGGACCAGGCGTTCCCCAAGCAGCAGTCGGACCAGTACTTCAGCGTGCAGAGCGACCTGCTGCAGGGCAAGACGCCGCCGGCCGAGGCGGCCAGGAAGATGCAGGAGATCGTCTCCGCATGGGCCCGCAACTGATCAGGGACGGCTCATGACCACCGTGACCCCCCAGAGAGGGAGCAGCAAAGGGAGCTGGCGGCCCTGGCTGTTCGCCATCCCCGCGCTCGCCGTCTACCTGATCTTCCTCATCTATCCGGCCGCGTCGTCGCTGTGGTTCAGCTTCACCGACTGGGACGGCCTCAGCCCCGGCTACAACCTCGTCGGCCTGGACAACTACGCCCAGATGCTGAGCGACCCCGTGGTGCTCACCGCGGCCAGGAACAACCTCCTGTGGTCCGTGGTCACGATCGTCGTGCCCGTGACGCTCGGCCTGGCGCTGGCGCTGCTGCTGAACGGCAAGGTGCGGGGCAAGCCCGTGCTGCGCCTGATCTTCTACGCGCCCGGCGTGCTGCCGCTGGTGTCGATCGCCTCGATCTGGGGCTGGCTCTACAACCCCCAGCACGGCGCCATCAACTCCTTCCTGGAGGTCATCGGCCTCGGCGGCCTGGCCCAGCCCTGGCTCGGGCAGGACTCCACCGCACTGTGGGCGGTGATGGTGCCGGCGGTGTGGCTGCGCACGGGCTTCCCGATGCTGCTCTACCTGGCCGCCCTCCAGGGCATCCCGGGCCAGCTGTACGAGGCCGCGCGCGTGGACGGGGCCGGCCGCTGGGAGCAGTTCTGGCACGTCACCATGCCGGGCCTGCGCTCGGCCCACTACATCGTGCTGGCGCTGTCGCTGATCGACTCGTTCAAGGTCTTCGACCTGGTCTACGCCATGACGTACGGCGGCCCTGGCACGGCCACCCAGGTGATGGGGACCTGGATGTACGCCAACGTCTTCCAGTACTACCAGACCGGCTACGGCACGGCGATCGCCGTCGTGATCACCCTGGTGGCGATCGCGGTCGGCATCCCGTACGTCCGGTCCCAGACGAGGGAGCCCACGGCATGACCTCGATCGTCTCCGCGCCGGCGGCGCGGGCCGTCGCCCCGGCGGCGCCGCCGGCGAAGAAGAAGGGCAAGGGCGGTCTCGCGCTGACCGTCGTGCTGGCCGCGGCGGCCGTGTTCTGGATCTCGCCGCTCGCGCTGCTGGTCGTGACCGCGGTCCGGCCGCTGGCCGACTTCATCGGCAACGGCCCGCTGGCCTGGCCGTCGGAGTTCACGTGGGCGAACTTCGCCGACGCATGGGACATCGGCGACTTCGCCACCACCTACCGCAACAGCGCCCTGCTGCTGATCCTGAAGGTGCCGCTGGGCGTGCTGATCTCGGCGATGCTCGGGTTCGCGCTGGCGAAGCTGCGGATGAAGTTCCGCAGGACCGTGATGTTCACGGTCTTCCTCGGCCTGACGATCCCCATCTACATCGCAATCGTGCCGGTGTTCATCATGATGAAGACCACCGGCGCGACCGACAGCGTGCTCGGCCTGATCGGCCCCTACCTAGCCTTCGGCATCCCGTTCGAGGTGCTCGTCCTGCAGTCGTTCTTCCGCCGGCTCCCGGACGAGATCGTGGAGGCGGCGCGGGTGGACGGCGCGGGCGACTGGCGGATCTTCTGGCGGATCGTGCTCCCGTTGTCGGCGCCCGCCCTGGTCACGGTGCTGATCCTGGACGCCGTGGCCACCTGGAACGAGTTCTTGTTCGCCCTGATCCTGCTGAACTCCGACGCCAACAAGACCCTGCCCGTCGGGCTGCTCAACTTCCAGGGCCAGTTCTCCAACAACAACACCGGCCTGGCCGCGGGGATCCTCATCGCGGTCGTGCCCATCCTCATCGCGTACACGCTGCTGCAGCGGTGGATCGTCGCCGGCCTCACCGCCGGCGCCACCAAGGGATAAGGGAGTGATGACCATGCCGACCTTCGGCGCGGGTATCTGGCACTTCGCCACCTACAAGGACCGTTACGCCACCGACGGCTACGGGCCGCCGGTCGGGCTGCTGGAGCAGATCGACCGGGCGGGAGCCGTGGGCGAGCTGTCGGTGGTGGACTTGAACTGGCCGTTCGCCGGGTTCGACGGCACTTTGGACGACGTCAAGGCCGCCCTGGCCACGAACCATTTGAGCGCGATCGCGATCACCCCTGAGATCTATACGCGCGACTTCGTCAAGGGCTCGTTCACCAACCCCGATCCGGCCGTGCGCAAGAAGGCCATCGCGTTGATGCACGACGCCACCGAGGTGGCCCTGGAGCTGGGCTGCTCGTACGTGAAGCTGTGGCCGGGCCAGGACGGCTGGGACTACCCGTTCCAGGTGAACTACCACGACGTCTGGCAGCTCGCCCTCGACGGCCTGACCGAGCTGTGCTCCGCGCACCCCGAGATCAACTATGTGATCGAGTACAAGCCGCGCGAGCCCCGCGTGAAGATCATCTTCCCGGGCGTGGCCCGCACGCTGCTCGGCATCGAGCGCATCGGCCTGCCCAACCTGGGCATCCTGCTCGACTTCGGCCACTCGCTCTACGGCCAGGAGACCCCGGCCGACGCCGCCCAGCTCGCCATCGACCACGGCCGGCTGTTCGCCATCGACGTCAACGACAACATGCGCGGCTGGGACGACGACATGGTCGTCGGCTCGGTGCACCTGGTGGAGACGTTCGAGTTCTTCCACACGCTGCGCAGGAACAACTGGGACGGCGTCTGGCAGCTCGACCAGTTCCCCTTCCGCGAGGACAGCGTCCAGGCCGCCAAGCAGGCCATCCGCTTCCTGAAGGCGATCGACCGCGCGCTCGGCGTCCTGGACGACGAGGCGCTCGCCCAGGCACAGGCCGCGCACGACGCGCTGGCCGCCCAGCGGCTCGTCCAGAACGCGCTGCTGACCTCGATGGCGGGCCTGGAGGAGGCATGACCGACCTCGCCGAGGCCGTGCGCGGCCACGTCACGCTGCCGGTGTTCGGCAGGGTGGACCGGCGCGCCGGCCGCGCGGAGCAGATCGCGCATCTCGCCGAGGCGGCCAGGCAGATCAGGATCCAGGACCTCAAGCTCATCCACCACACGGGAGCGGGGCACATCGGCGGCGACTTCTCCGCCATCGACATCCTGACCACCCTGTACGGGGCGGTGCTGGACATCAGCCCGGAACGGGTCGCCGACCCCGAGCGCGACCGCTTCATCCTCAGCAAGGGGCACGTCGCGGGCGCGCTCTACACCACGCTGGCGGCGTTCGGCTTCCTGCCGGTGGCCGAGCTGGCGACGTTCCTGCAACCGCTGTCGGCGCTGAACGGGCATCCCAACCGCACGAAGGTCGCCGCGGTGGAAGCCAACACGGGGCCGCTCGGGCACGGCCTGCCGGTGGCCGTGGGGCACGCGCTGTCGGCCAAGCTGGACGTGTCGCTGCGCCGGACGTACGTGCTGGTCGGCGACGGTGAGCTGCAGGAGGGCAGCAACTGGGAGGCGATGATGGCCGCCTCCCAGCACCAGCTCGAACGCCTCACCGTCATCGTCGACCGCAACCGGCTCCAGCAGGGCGCCACCGTCAAGGAGACCAACGACCTCGACCCGCTCGCGGACAAGGCGGCCGCGTTCGGCCTGGCCGTGGCCGAGGTCAACGGGCACGACCACGGAGAGCTGCTGGACGTGCTGTCGTCGGTGCCGTACCGGCCGGGCAGGCCCACGTTCGTGATCGCCCACACCAACAAGGGACATCCGATCTCGTTCATGAGCGGCAACGTCGCCTGGCACCACAAGGTGCCGGACGAGGCGCAGTACCGGCAGGCGCTGAGCGAGCTGGAGAAGGAGCATTGATGCCGCGCACCTCGGTCGCCGACCTGCCCCGCTTCGACTGCAGGGACGCCTACGTCGCGACCCTGTCCGAGCTGGCCGGCGCCGACCAGCGGATCGTCGGCGTGGTCAACGACTCGGTCGGCTCCAGCAAGCTGGCCGGCTTCCGCCGGTCGTTCCCCGACCGGCTGATCAACGTCGGGATCGCCGAGCAGGACATGGTCGGCGTGGCCGCCGGGCTGGCCAACGGCGGGCGCATCCCGTTCGTCTCCGCCGCCTCCTGCTTCCTCACCGCCCGCGCGCTGGAGCAGATCAAGGCCGACGTCGCCTACTCCAACCACAACGTCAAGCTGTGCGGCATGAGCCCCGGCGTCGCCTACGGCGAGCTGGGACCGACGCACCACTCCATCGAGGACATCGCCTGGCTGCGGGCCATCGCCAACCTCACCGTCATCGTCCCGTCCGACCCGGTCGAGACCAGCGCCGCGCTGCGCTGGGCCGCCGCCGTCGAAGGGCCGGTGTTCGTCCGGGTCAGCCGCATGAGCGTGCCGCAGGTCAACCCCGACGACTACGCCTTCGTCCCCGGCAGGGCGGTCACCCTGCGCGACGGCGGAGACGTCACGCTGATCGCCAACGGCACCGTGCTGTGGCGGGCGCTGGTCGCCGCGGAACGGCTGGAAGGCGAGGGCGTCTCGGCCCGGGTGCTGTCGATGCCGACGGTCAAGCCCCTGGACACGGAGGCGGTCGTGGCCGCGGCGCGGGAGACCGCCGGCATCGTGACGATCGAGGAGTCGACCATCGCCGGCGGCCTCGGAGGCGCCGTCGCCGAGACCGTCGTCCAGCACCATCCGGCCCGGGTCGCGATCCTCGGCATCCCCGAGTTCGCGCCGACCGGCTCGGCGGCGTACCTGCTCGACCGCTACGGCATGTCGCCTGAGGGCATCGCCGATGCCGCACGGAGCCTGCTGCGCCATGGCTGATCCGCTCATCCTGGCCGTCGACCAGGGCACAAGCTCTACCAAGGCGCTCCTGGTAGACGCGCGCGGCCGGGTCGTCTCCCGCGCGGTCGCTCCCCTGTCCGAGTCGCAGCCGCGCCCCGGCTGGGTGGAGCAGGACCCGGCCGAGCTGTGGCAGAGCGTGCGGCGGGCGGTCGCCGAGTGCGTCACACCCGCCGGCGCGGGACGCGTCGCGGGCATCGGGATCAGCAACCAGCGCGAGTCGCTGGTGCTCTGGGAACGCCGCACCGGCGAGCCCGTCGGGCCGCTGCTGAGCTGGCAGGACCAGCGCACCGCCGGCCGCTGCCACGAGCTGGCCGGCGCCGCCGAGCTGGTCCGCTCGGTGAGCGGCCTGCCGCTCGATCCGATGTTCTCCGCGCTCAAGGCGCGCTGGCTGCTCGACACCTACGACCCCGACCGGCGGCGGGCAGGCGAGCTGTGCCTGGGCACGGTCGACTCGTGGCTGCTCAGCCGTTTCGGCGGCGAGCACCTCATCGAGGCCGGCAACGCCTCGCGCACCCAGCTCCTCGACGTCGCCACCGGCGACTGGGACGACCGGCTGCTCGAGCTGTTCGGCGTGCCGCGCGAGGTGCTGCCGCGGGTGGTGCCCTCGTGCGCCACCTTCCCCGCCGCCCGCGGGCTGGCGCCGCTGCCGGACGGGGTGCCGGTGCTGGCGGTCATGGGCGACTCGCACGCCGCGATGTTCGCCCACGCCGGGTGGCGGCCGGGCGTGGTCAAGGCGACGTACGGCACCGGCTCGTCGGTGATGGCCATCAGCCGGTCCGGCCGAACCGGCCAGACCGGCCGGACCGGCCAGACCGGCCGGACCGGCCAGACCGGCCGGACCGGCGAGGTCGGCGAGGTCGGCGAGGTCGGCGAGGTGCGGGGCCTGTGCCGCAGCATCGCCTGGGACCTCGGCGACGGCCCCGCGCTGTGCGTCGAGGGCAACATCCGCGCCACCGGCCGGATGGTGAGCTGGCTCGCCGACCTGTTCGGCGTCCCCGTCCCTGAGCTGCTCAAGGAGGCGGAGTCCGCCGACGGCGTGCACTTCGTCCCCGCCTTCGGCGGGCTCGGCGCCCCCTGGTGGGACCCCGGCGCCACCCCCGTCATCACCGGCTTCTCCCTGGGCACCCGGCGCCCCCAGCTCGCCGCCGCCGCCCTGGAGGCGGTCGCCTTCCAGATCGAGGACGTCCTGGCCGCGATCGAGCAGGCCGTCGGGCAGGTCCGCGTGCTCATGACGGACGGCGGGCTCACCCACAGCGACCGGCTGATGCGGCTCCAGGCCGACCTGAGCGGACGCGTCGTCGCCCGCTCGGGCGAGCACGACCTGTCCGCGCTGGGCGCGGCCGACGCCGCCGGGCTGACGGCCGGCCTCTGGACCCTCGGCGAGCTCGAACGCCGGCCCAGGCCCGCCGACACCTACGAGCCTGAGCTCGGCGAGGCGGAGCGCCGCGCCAGGAAGCGCGCCTGGCACCAGGCCGTCCGCAGAGCCCTACCCGCGCAGGAGAGGAACGCCGGATGACCACGGCGGCCGCCGCGCCCGAGACGTTCGACGCCGCCGGCCACATCACCGGCCAGGAGGAGAGGCAGGCGATCGACTGCGAGCCGGTCACCGCCGGCAACGCCGACGAGTTCGGGGTGTTCGCCAGGAAGTAGGCGTCACGACCGCACGCCCGCCCGCCCCTAAACTTGGAGCGACGATCAGCGGCGTGAAGGGCGGGTACGGTGGTCCGGGACTCGGATGGAGTGGGCGACGTCTCCAAGGATCATCTGCGGCTCCTTGCCCGCGTCGCCCGCATGTACCACGAACAGGGCATCCGCCAGCCGGAGATCGCCGCCGCGCTCCACCTCTCCCAGCCGCGCGTGTCCCGCCTGCTGAAGGAGGCGGTCACGCGGGGCCTGGTCCGCACGGTGGTCACGCTCCCCGAGGGCGTGCACACCGAGCTGGAGGAGGAGTTGCAGCGCCGCTACGCGCTGCGCGACGCCGTGGTGGTCGACGTCGAGGACTACCAGGACGACGTCGTCCCCTCACTCGCGACGGCGGCGGCCGCCTACCTCGACGTCACCTTCACCGGCGGCGACGTGATCGGCCTCGCCGCGTGGAGCCAGACGCTGCAGGCGGTGGTGCAGCGCCTGCCGCAGAAGAACGTCCAGGTCGCCGACCGGGTGATCCAGCTCGTGGGCGGCGTCGGCACCGCCGGCGACCAGGTGCGCGCCACCCGGCTCATCGCCCGCCTGGCCGACCTCACCTACGCCCACCCCGTCTTCGTGCCGCTGCCCGGCCTGGTCGCCACCGCCGCGACGCGCGAGGCGCTGCTCCAGGACCCCGACCTGGCCGAGGTGCAGGCGCAGTGGCGTGAGGTGACCGTCGCCCTCGTCGGCATCGGCGAGCCGGCCTCCGCGCCCGTCAGGGACACCGACCGCGAGGAGCTCCGCGCCGTCGGCGGAGTCGGCGAGGTCTGCCTGCACTTCTTCGACGCCACCGGCAAACCCGTCGCCTCCGACCTCGACCGGCGCGTCATCGGCATCGACACCGCCTCCTTCGGCGCCGTCGGGCGGCGCATCGCCGTCGCGGGCGGCCTGCGGAAGCTGCCCGCGATCAGGGCGGCGCTCGAAGGCGGCTGGGTCAACATCCTCGTCACCGACCTGCGCGTGGCCCGCCGGCTCTGCTCCTGACCTTCGACGCTCAGGCGGCCACGTAGCGGTCGCTCACCTCGCCGCGCAGGTGACCGGGCGGCAGCTTGCGGCCGTAGGTCAGCAGGAGGAGGTCCTGCGCCGAGCCGGTCAGCGGGACGCCGGTGCCGAAGGACCAGTCGAGGTCGTCGGCGCGCAGCTGCACACCGCCGAGGTCGGCGCCGAAGAACCGCGCGGTCCTGGGGGTGACCTGCTCCAGGAGGAGGCGTACGCGCTCTTCTGGGACGCGGCGGCCGAGGCCGAGGGCGACGGTGATGTCCAGGCCGTGCACGACGTCGTGGCCGAGCGCCGCCGCGATGCCGCCGACCGGTGGCCGCCAGGGGTGGCGGGCGTTGTCGCGGAGCGCGGCGGCCATCTCGGACGTGGACATGGCGGCCGCGTCGAGGCGGGCCCGCCGGTCGGCCATTCTGTTGACGCCGCCGCCCGCCTTGACCAGCTCCCACAGCATCTTGGGCAGCGGGTAGCGGAAGCCCATCGACATGTGCGCCGCGACCTCCCGTACGCGCCAGCCCGCGCACAGGGTGGGCGCGTCCCACTGCTCGGGCGGCAGGTCGTCCAGGAGCGCCGCCAGTTCCGTACGTTCCGCGGCGATGGCGGAGGTGATGTCCACGTGGCACTTCTTCCTTGTCGGCTGACTTTCGTAACGAGATTACGGTAATAATGGGATTATGAGAAAAACGAGGGCGGAGGCCAAGGACAGGAACCGGCAGGCCCTGCTGGAGGCCGCGCACCGCCTCGTCGCCCGCGACGGCCATCGGGCCAGGCTGGACGAGATCGCCGAGCGGGCAGGACTGACCACCGGCGCCGTCTACTCGCTCTTCGGCAGCAAGAACGGCCTGCTGATCGCCCTGGTCACCGACTACCTGGCGCCGCACTACGACGGCCTGGAGCAGGCGGTCTCCCCCTCGCTCGGAGCGATCGAGGCGGTGGAGGTCTTCGCCCGCCACTACCGCCGCACGTGCGACGACCCCGACGCGCTGCGCCGGCTGTCGTTCGAGATCAGCCTGCAGGACCTCGCGCTGCGCGATCCCGAGTTGCGGCCCAAGCTCGCCGCCTCCGTACGAGCCCACGAGGAACGCCTGACCGGGTTGTTGTCCGGCCGCTCCCACGACGGCGGCACCCTCACGCCCCGGCAGGCGCAACGGCTGGCCACCGCGCTGCGGGCGCTGCTGGTCGGGCTGAGCCAGGGCGTCATCCTCGGCCTGGCCGACGCCGCCTCCGACGACTATTTCGCCGCCGCCGCCCGCGCCCTGGTCACCCCGGACGTCCTCGGCGCGCCCTGAGAAGTCAGCGCGGGATCGCCCAGCTCGGCGTCCAGGTTCCGGCCGTGTCCTGGCCGGCCGCCGTGGTGGCGAGGTAGACGCGCAGGGTGGCGAGCGCGGGGTGGGGGTCGTGGCGGCGCCACAGCAGCGCGTGCGGGTAGACGGGGGTGGGGCAGGTGACGGGGATGCGGCGCAGGCCGTGGCCCTCGGGCCAGACCAGGCGGGTGCGCTCCCCCATGAACGTGGCCAGGGCCGGGGTGTCGGCGATGGTGTCGAGGAGCGCGTCCGAGCCGAAGTTGGGCCCGGTCACCTCGATGGTCAGGCCGAACTCCGCGACGAGGTCGTCGTAGAAGGTGGCCCATTCGGTGCCGGGGACGATGCCCGGCATCCAGATCCGGTGCCCGGCGAGCTGAGCGACCGTGACCGATCTCGCGCCGGCCAGCTTGTGGGCGGGGCCGACGAGCAGCTGCAGCGGCTCGTCGAGGACGCGTTCCGCCGTCACGTCGTCCGGCAGGGGCCGGCCCGGCATCGTGACGGCGCGGAACGACGCGTCGATGGCGCCCGACCTGATGGCGGCGACGGCGTCGTCGATGCCGAACAGCATCACCACGTCCAGCTCGATCTCCGGGTACGCGCGATGGAACGCCCGCATCACGCCCGACGCCGCGCTGCGCGAGGCGAGCATGTCGACGCGCAGCGGGCGGCGGCCGGTGCGCACGGACGCGACCGCTCGCTCGGCGGCCCGCAACAACTCACGGGCGTGCGGCAGGAACGCCTGACCGTCGATGGTGAGCTCGGCGCCGCGCGGTGCGCGGATGAACAGCCGTACGCCGAGGGTGCGTTCCAGGGCGGCGATCCGCTTGGAGACGGCCTGCTGGGTGACCCTCAGCTAGGCGGCGGCCTCCTGGAACTGGCCCGCGTCGGCGGCGGTCACGAAGGTGCGTACGGCGTCGAGGTCCATGCCGTCACCGTACAACCCAGCGTTGTACCCGGAGTTGTTTGATCTTCCTGTCCCGCACGCGCTTTGCTGCTGGCGATCATCCAACGAGCAAGGAGCGTCATGCGGCAGTTCAGGTGGTTCTGGGCCGCGTACGGCACCAGCGCGCTCGGCACGTGGCTCGCCTTCGGCGCGTTCCCGCTGATCGCGATCCAGGTGCTGCACGCGGGACCGGCGCAGGTCGCGGCACTGTCCTCGGTGGGCGCGCTGGCGGGCGCGGCACTGGCGGTGCCGCTGGGGCCGTGGGTGGAGTTCCGCCGCAAGCGGCCGGTGCTGGTCGGGACCGATCTGGTCCGGTTCGCGGCCCTGCTGACGATCCCTGCCGCGTACGCGCTGGGCGTGCTCTCCTTCGTCCAGCTCCTGCTGGTCTCGGTCGTCGTGGCGGCGGCCGACCTCACCTTCCGCGCGGCCTCAGGCGCGTACCTGAAGACCCTGCTCCCGGCCGAGCACCTGCTGGCCGCCAACGCCCGCCTGGAGTCGACGACCTGGACGACCACGATCGCCGGCCCGCCCCTGGGCGGCGCCGCGATCGCCCTGCTCGGACCGGTGGCGACGGTGGTGGCCGACGCGGTCAGTCACCTCCTCTCGGCCCTGTGCCTGCGCGCGACCGGCGGCGGCGAGCCGCGCCCGGAGCCCCGGCCGGGTGCGGCGCCGCGAGCCCGTGACCTGCTGGAGGGGTGGCGGTTCATCCTCGCCGACGCGGCGCTGCGTCCGCTCTTCCTCAACACCGCCCTGTTCAACGGCCTGCTGATGGCCATGGACGCGCTGCTCGCCGTGCTGATGCTGGGCCCGCTCGGGTTCACGTCCTGGCAGTACGGCCTCGCCTTCGCCGCGCCCGCGATCGGCGGGCTGCTCGGGGCGCGGCTGGCCAGGCCGCTCGCCGCCCGGTACGGGGCACACCGGGTCATGGTCGCGGCCGGGACGCTGCGCGCGCTCTGGCCCCTGGGCCTGGCCTTCGTCGGGCCCGGCACCGGCGGGCTGCTGCTGGTGATGGGCGTCCAGCTCGGGCTGATCTTCTGCTGCGCCGTCTTCAACCCCCTCCTCGCCACCCACCGGCTCGCCCGCACCCCGTCCGATCGCATCGCCCGTACGCTGTCCGCCTGGTCGGTGACGACCAGGGTCACGACCGCGCTGCTGACTGCCGCCTGGGGCGTGCTGGGCGGCCTCATCGACCCCCGCCCCGCCATCGCCGTGGCCGGCGTCCTCCTGCTGGCGACCCCGCTCCTCCTCCCCCGAAGAAGCAGGCCCTGACAAACGACCTGGAGATGCCCTTCCCACCCCCGCACAAGCCGAGGTCTGGAACTGCTTCAGCTCCGCCAACACGACGACCCACGTGGCCGGAGGGCCGCCTTCGAGGACGAACGCCGCCGCATCGACACCAAGATCACCGAGCCCAATGACGTACGCTCAGCGCTGAGCGGCATCATCAGCGCCGGCGAGGCCCTCGCGAGCAGGTGAGCCCGCGAGCGGCGGGGCGTAGAGCGCGAGCTCGGCGTCGTCAGGGGCCTCGAAGAGCGTCACGTACCTCTCCATGCGCGCCCGGCTGATCACGGCCACCCCCGGCTGGCCGTTGCGGGCCTCGACGCGGCGGCACAGCTCGTCGAACGGCGCCGACAGGTAGCGCAGCTCGACGGGCGCGCCGGCGGCACGCCCGACCGCCCGCATCGCGTCCCGCTCGCCCCGTGTCCAGAAGCCGAACTCCATGACCACGCTCTGGCCGAGCCGCAACAGCTCCTGGGCGTGCCCGGCGAAGCGCCGCTCGAGGCGGGCGCGGGTGGGCTCGTCGAACAGGTCGATGCCGAGGGCCTCCAGCCACTCGTCCGGAGACAGGCGTACGGCGGGCACCTCCCGCGCCAGCCGTCTGGCCAGCGTCGTCTTCCCTGACCCGGGCAGCCCGCACAGCAGGATCATCCTGGGCCGCGCCTTGATGGACGTCACCCCGGCATCCTCGCGCAACGGGCACCGTCCGGAAAAGGGCCTTCCACGTGGTGCGGCGGTCACTCCGCCCGGCGGTGGCTCAGCAGGTCGCCCGGCTGGCAGTCGAGGACCTCGCAGAGCCTGGTCAGGGTGGTGAACCTGATGGCCTTGGCCCGGCCGTTCTTCAGAATGGACAGGTTGGCCACGGTCACCCCCACCCGGTCGGCGAGCTCGGTGAGCGTCATGCCGCGCTCTTCCAGGAGCCGGTCGAGGTGGACCGTGATGGCGTGGTTGTCGTGGGTGTCGTGGGGGTCCGTCTCGGCCGGCATCAGACGGTGCCTTCCAGGTCGTCCCGCATGCGCACGCCCGTGCGCAGGACGCTCGCCAGCGCCAGCAGCCCGACCCCGACGAGCGGCACGATCACGGGGATCTCCCGGGGGAGATAGTGGGACTCGTTCGCGGCCATCGTGTCCAGCAGCGCCATCATCGCGACGTGCTCGATCTGCGGGGCCAGCAGGCCACCGGCGAGCAGCCACCAGCCCAGAACTCGCACCTGGCGCGCGACCTGCGGCAGGTAGGCGCCTTCGCGCGCCCGCCACAGCAGCCGCCAGAGCAGGAAGAACGCGACGGCCGTCACGACGAAGCCGGGGAGGGTGGTCAGGGCCTGCAGGATGTACTGGCCGGCGTCGGGCGTGCCGTCCACGAAGTGGAGATCGCCCGCCATCGCCTTGACACCGGGCAGGGCCTCCGCGGCGAAGGCCGGCTCGTCCAGGCCGATGCCGTAACCGGCGGGCGACTGGGCCACCACGTGCGGATAGGTCAGGCCGAAGAGGCCGGCCCTGGAGTAGAGCACCATCCCCGTGATGACCCCGGTCACCGCGACGAGAACCGCGAAGACCGCGGGTCGCCGGGCCGCTCGACCGAGGGTGCCATGCAGTGCAGCCATCAGCTGAACTCCGTTCCATATCGTTTTTCGATGCTATCGAAAAACGATAGCATCGAAAAACGATATGGCAAGCCGATCAGGCCACGCCGCCCCGGCCCTGCGATGCTCGTCCTCCATGAGCTCCAGGAACGTCCGGTAGCGGTTCGCGCCGGGCAGCCAGGGGACGTGGAACCACGCCTCCCGCTCCCCCTCGCGGTCCTGACGCGCGGGTTGAGCAGCACCCACCCCTCGTCCCAGTGCCCGACCAGCAGGAGGTCGGGCAGGTGCTCCTCCCCGTCTCGGCGGCGGGCGGGTGCGGCGGGAACTTCTCCGGGAAGAAGGTGGACCAGGTCATGATCGGGGACGGTACAGACGCCCACCGACATTGGCGCGGATCGCGAGCAGCAGCGGGATGATGGTCCAGGCGGCCAGCAGGGCGAAGGCGGCCGGGTCCGGCATGATGTCGGGCACCTGCTCGATGAGCTGGAGCGCGGGATAGCCCGGCAGGACGCGATTGGCCACGTCACCGCCCGGCAGCACCTGACCGGCGAAGGGGACCAGCCCGAGGAGCACCACCAGCACGGAGATCGCCACGGCGCCGTTGCGGAAGAGCGCGCCGAGCGCCAGCCCGAGCAGCGTGGTCATGACGATCATCAGCGTACCGCCGGCGACCACCGCCCAGGCTCCGGCCGGTGGCGACGTCGGGTGGAACTCGGCGGCCACCGCCTGCCCGTACAGGTAGCCGGGGATCGCGATGAGCAGCGAGGCGGCGACGGCGAGCCCGCCGAGCACGCACGCCTTGGCGAGCAGCACCCGCGAGCGCGACGGCGTGGCGACGAACGTCGTGTCGATCATGCCGGAGGCGTGCTCGCCGGTGATCGACATGGCGCCGAGCATGCCGAGGGGCAGCTGGGCCAGCACGACTCCGACGTAGACGGCCACGACGATCCCCATCGCGGCCTGCTCGCCCGCCTGGCCAGGGTCCCAGCGTGAGATCACCGCGTAGGCGCCGAGCACGGTGAGCGCGAGCGCCGTCAGCACCCCCGCCCCGAGCGACCACCAGGTGGAACGCAACGAGCGCAGCTTGATCCATTCGGCGGCGACCGCGTTCACGCCGTGCTCCCCTCGATGACCCGCATGAACGTCTCCTCCAGCGACATCCCGGGCCGGACGAACCGGCCGATCTCCATGTCGGCCAGCAGCCGCCCGCCCGCGATGACGACGAGGTGATCGGCGGTGACCGCCATCTCGTGCATGAGGTGGCTGGAGACCAGCACGGTCCGTCCCTCGGCCGCCAGCGACTTCAGCAGCCCGCGCAGCCACCTGATGCCCTCGGGGTCGAGCCCGTTGAGCGGCTCGTCGAGCAGCAGCACCTCGGGGTCGCCGAGCAGCGCGGCGGCCAGCGCCAGCCGCTGCTTCATCCCGAGGGAGAAGCCGCCCACCCGCTTGCGCCCGGCGCCGGCGAGCCCGACCAGCTCCATGAGCCCGCCGATGCGCGCGGGGGAGATCCCGTTGGTCCTCGCCAGCCACCGCAGGTGCTCCTCGGCGCGCCGCCCGCCCTGCACGGCGGTGGCGTCGAGCACCGCGCCGACGTGGGTGAGGGGTCTTTTCAGGCGCGCGTACGGCACGCCGTGCACGGTGGCCAGGCCGGAGGTGGGCCGGTCGAGCCCGAGGATGACACGCAGGGTCGTGGTCTTGCCCGCGCCGTTCGGCCCCAGGAACCCGGTGATCTTCCCGGGCGTCACGGTGAAGGAGAGATCGTCGACTGCGGCGCTCCCTCCGAAGCGCTTGGTCAACCCGATGACTTCGATCATGCCGACCACGATCCCCCGGGAGACCCGGCCCGCGTATCGGTCCTGAGACCGATACGCGCTTCCAGGCCCGCTGGTTAGGGTCGATGATGTGCGTGATCAGCCCCGGCTGCCCCTGCTGAGCCGGATACCGGACCTCGTCTGGGTGTCCGTTGACACCGTGGCGGCCCTGCTGCTGGCGGCCGGCTTCCTCGGGCTCATCCACTGGCGTAATCCCGTGCCGCCCGGCCTGCTCGACTTCGCGGTGGCGCTGGCCACCAGCCTGCCGCTCGCGGTCCGGCGACGGTGGCCGCGGGCGGTGTTCGCCGTGGTGCTGGCCGGCGGGCTGGGGATGCAGGAGTTCCTCATCCCGCACGCGGATCCGTTCGGGCTGCCGCTCGTGCTCTACACGCTCGCCACCCGGCGCAGGGCGGTGCCGGAGCTGCTGGTGGCGGTGGCGGTCACGCTCCATGGGGTGGTGGAGCTCCCTCTGGGGAGTCAGAGCCTCGACCACGTCGGGCTGGTGCCGGCCATCGTGGTCGCGGCCTGGTCCACCGGCACCGCCGTACGGCAGCGCCGGCTCTACACCGAGCAGCTGGCCGCCCAGGCCGAGGAGCGGGCCCGTACGGAGGCGGCGCGCGAACGGCTGCGCATCGCCCGCGAGCTGCACGACGTCATCGGCCACGGCCTGAGCACCATCGCCGTACAGGCCGGCGTCGAGCGGCACGTCGGCGACCCCGAGGAGATGCGCCGCACGCTGGGCTCGATCGAGGAGACCAGCAGGTCGGCGCTGCGCGAGACCAGGCGCCTGCTCGGCGTGCTGCGCGACGACGGCCCGGCGGACCTGACACCCGCTCCTGGGCTCGCCGACCTCGACGACCTCGTCGCGAAGACCAGGGCCGCGGGCCTGGACGTCGAGCTGCGCGTGAACGGCGAGGTCCAGGGCGAGATGGAGCTCACGGTCTACCGGATCGTGCAGGAGGCGCTCACCAACGTGCTCAGGCACGCCATGGCCGGGCGGGCGACGGTGCTGATCGAGCGGCGCGACGAGGAACTGGTCGTGGAGGTCGCCGACGACGGCGGGAACGCGCGTGAGCGGCCCTACGGCCACGGGCTGACGGGACTGCGCGAGCGCGTGCGCGCCTTCGGCGGCGAGTTCGAGGCGGGCGTCCGCCCCGTGCGCGGATTCCAGGTGAGGGCGAGGCTACCGCTGTGATCAAGGTGCTGGTGGCCGACGACCAGCCGCTCATCAGGACGAGCTTCCGCCGGCTGATCGACGGCGTGCCGGGGTTCACGGTGTACGCGGAGGCCGCGACGGGCACGCAGGCCGTGGCCGTCGCCGCGAGCGAGCCGCCCGACCTGGTGCTGATGGACGTACGGATGCCCGAGATGGACGGCATCGAGGCGACCCGCCGCATCTGCGCCGCGCACCCGCGGGCCCGCGTGCTCATCGTGACCACCTTCGACCTCGACGAGTACGTCTACGGAGCACTCCAGGCCGGCGCCGCGGGCTTCCTGCTCAAGGACACCCCGCCGGCGGAGCTGACCAGGAGCGTGCAGATCATCGCGTCCGGCGACGCCCTGCTCGCGCCCAGCGCCACCCGGCGGCTGATCGAGCGGCACGTACGCCCGCCGGCCCGCCGGCTCGACATCACCGAGCGCGAGCGTGAGGTGCTCGTCCTGGTGGCGCGCGGCCTGTCGAACGCGGAGATCGCCCGCACCCTCCACCTCTCGATGAGCACGGTCAAGACGCACGTCAGCAGCCTGCTGCTGAAGCTCGGCGCGCGCACGCGGGTGCATCTGGTCATCGCGGCCTACGAGGCCGGCGTGGTCCCGGATATTCGCAGGTCGGGCGGGTAGGGGCGCAGGTGGAGGATGCATGCTGGGGTTGCCTGAGGGCGTTCGCGGATGCCTGTTCGACATGGACGGTGTGCTGACGCGCACCGCCACCGTCCATGCCGCCGCCTGGAAGTCGATGTTCGACGAGTTCCTGCACAAGTGGGCCGGCCGGACGGGGGCGCCGTTCGTGCCGTTCGACGCCGCCGCCGACTACGACCGCTACGTGGACGGCAAGAAGCGCGCGGACGGCGCGCGCAGCTTCCTGCGATCGCGCGGCATCGAGCTGCCGGAGGGGACGCCCGACGACCCGCCTGACGCGATGACCGTGCAGGGGCTGAGCAACCGCAAGAACCAGCTCGTCCAGGCCGTCATCGAGCGGGACGGCGTACAGGTGTTCCCCGGCTCGGTCCGCTACGTGGACGAGGTGCGGCGGGCGGGGCTGCGTACGGCGGTGGTGTCGTCCAGCGCGAACACCGCGCAGGTGCTGGAGGCGGCGGGCATCGCCGGGCGGTTCGAGGCCAGGGTCGACGGCGTGGTGGCGCGGGAGCGGCGGCTGGCGGGCAAGCCGGCCCCCGACATGTACCTGGCGGCGGCCGAGGCGCTGAAGCTGGAGCCGGGGCAGGCGGCGGTGTTCGAGGACGCGCTGGCGGGGGTGGCGGCGGGCCGGGCCGGCAGGTTCGGCTTCGTCGTGGGCGTCGATCGCGTGGGACAGGCGGACGAGCTGCGCGACAACGGCGCGGACATCGTGGTCACCGACCTGGCCGAGCTGCTGAAGGACGCGTGATGATCCGGCATCCGGCGTTCACGATCGAGCCGTGGGCCCTGCGCGAGCACCGCCTCGACCTCGGCGTGCTGGCGCAGACCGAGTCGCTGTTCGCGCTGTCCAACGGGCACATCGGGCTGCGCGGCAACCTGGACGAGGGCGAGCCGCACGCCGAGCCGGGCACGTACCTCAACGGCTGCTACGAGCTGCGCCCGCTGCCGTACGCGGAGGCGGGTTACGGCTACCCGGAGTCGGGCCAGACGGTGGTCAACGTCACCAACGGCAAGGTGATCAGGCTGCTGGTCGGCGACGAGCCGTTCGACCTGCGCTACGGCACCCTGCACCAGCACGAGCGGGTGCTGGACCTGCGGGCCGGCACGCTCACCCGCACCGCGCACTGGAGCTCCCCGACCGGCGCCCCGGTACGCATCACCTCGACCCGGCTGGTGTCGTTCACCCATCGCGCGATCGCCGCGATCAACTATGAGGTCCAGGCCGTGGACCGCCCGATCCGCGTCGTCGTCCAGTCGGAGCTGATCGCCAACGAGACCCGCACGGCCGCCTCCGGCGACCCGCGGGCCGCGGCTCCGCTGCGCTCCCCCCTCATCGAGGAGGAGAACGTCACCGGCGACGACGGCCTGGGCATCATGGTGCACCGCACCAGGGAGAGCGGGCTGCGGCTGGCGGCCGGCATGTGGCACGAGATCGAGGGCCCCGACGAGACGCTGACCGAGGGGCGCGGCGGCGACGACGTCAGCCGCCTGACCGTCGCCACCCACCTGTCGCCCGGCCAGACGCTGCGGGTGGTCAAGCTCTTCTCCTACGGCTGGTCGCGCCGGCGCTCGCGGGCCGCGCTGCACGACCAGGTGGCGGCGGCGCTGGCGGCGGCCCGCCTGACCGGCTGGGACGGCCTCCGCGCCGGCCAGCGGCGCTTCCTCGACGCCTTCTGGGACGGCGCCGACGTCGAGGTGGAGGGCGACGACGAGGTGCAGCAGGCCGTCCGTTTCGGGATGTTCCACCTGCTGCAGTCGGCCGCGCGGCTGGAGTCGCGGCCGATCCCGGCCAAGGGCCTGACCGGCACCGGGTACGACGGGCACACGTTCTGGGACACCGAGATCTTCGTGCTGCCGGTGCTCACCTACACCTATCCCCCGGCCGTCGCGGACGTCCTGTCGTGGCGGCGCTCCACGCTGCCCCTGGCCAGGGAGCGGGCCACGCAGCTCGGGCTGGGCGGCGCCGCCTTCCCCTGGCGGACGATCCACGGCGAGGAGTGCTCCGGCTACTGGCCGGCGGGCACCGCGGCCTTCCACGTCAACGCCGACATCGCGCACGCCGTCACCCAGTACGTGGACGCCCTCGACGACGCCGTCTTCGACCGCGAGACCGGCCTGCCGCTGCTGGTCGAGACGGCCCGGCTGTGGTGCTCGCTGGGCCACCACGACGCGTCGGGGCGCTATCGCATCGACGGCGTGACCGGGCCCGACGAGTACACCGCGGTCGTGGACAACAACGTGTACACGAACCTGCTGGCCCAGCAGAACCTGCGCGCGGCGGCCGACGCGGCGGAACGCCATCCCGGCCCTGCGGGGCGGCTCGGCGTCACCGAGGAGGAGATCCGCACCTGGCGCGCGGGGGCGGAGGCGATGACCGTCCCCTTCGACGAGCGGCTCGGCGTGCATCAGCAGAGCGAGGGCTTCACCCAGCACGCGCTCTGGGACTTCGACGCCACCGGCGACCGTTACCCGCTGCTGCTGCACTTCCCGTACTTCGACCTCTACCGGCGGCAGGTGGTCAAGCAGGCGGACGTCGTGCTCGCCATGCACCTGCGCCACGACGCCTTCACGGCCGAGCAGAAGGCCGCGAACTTCGCCTACTACGAGGCGCTGACCGTGCGCGACTCGTCCCTGTCGGCGTGTACGCAGGCGGTCATGGCCGCCGAGGTCGGGTACCTCGACCTGGCCTACCGCTACCTCGGCGAGGCGGCGCTGATGGACCTCGCCGACCTGGAGAAGAACACGATGGACGGCGTGCACATGGCCTCGCTGGCGGGGGCGTGGATCGCGCTGGTGTCGGGGTTCGGCGGGATGCGCGCGGGCGGTGGGCGGCTGCGCTTCGCGCCGTGCCTGCCCGCGGGCATCACCCGGCTGGGCTTCCGGCTGCGGTACCGAGGCAGCCTGGTGTGCGTCAGCGCCACGCGGGAGGCGACGACGTACCGGCTGCTGGACGGCCCGCCGATCACGGTGCTGCACTGCGGCGAGCGGGTCGAGCTGGGCGAGGAGCAGGTCACCCGGCCCAACCCGCCGCGCGAGGAGCCGGATCGGCAGGTACGCCAGCCGCCCGGCCGCGAACCCCGCCCCCGCTGACGGTCACGCCACGCGGCTCGCCCGGCAGGCGTGGTCACGGACGAGGTCGTGGAACAGGTACCGCCCTGGCGCGGCCTCGCGGAGCAGGTGCGCGTCCAGCAGCCGCTCCAGCAGCCGTTCGGCGTGCGGCGCGCTCGTGCCCAGCAGGGTGGCGGCGGTGCGCGGATCCACGTTCGCGCCGGCGCCGGTGCGCGCCCCCAGCAGCCGGTACGCGCGCCGCAGGTCGGCCGGCAGCCGGTCGTAGGACCGGTCGAGGGCGGCGGCGACGTCGTGCCGTCCCGCCTTCAGTGCGGCCAGCCGGTCACCGGCGAGCCGGTCGAGCAGGTCCCGCACCCGCCACGTCGGGCGCGCCCGCAGCCGCTCGGCGGCGATGCGGACGGCCAGCGGCAGCGCCCCGCACCGGGCCACCACCTCATGCAGCTCGCCGCGCGGCGCCCCCGCCACCCGCTCCCGCCCGGCGACCTCGGCGAACAGGGCGACCGCCGCCGCAGGGGGCAGGACGTCCAGCGACAGCGCGCGGACGTCCCCCAGCCCGCCCAGCCGCCGCCGGCTGGTGACGATGACCCGGCAGCCGGGGCCCGCGGGCAGCAGCGGCTGGATCTGGTCCTCGTCGGCGGCGTCGTCCAGCACGACCAGCACCCGGCGCCGCGCCAGCACGCTGCGGTAGAGCGCCGCGCGATCGTCGAGCTGGTCGGGGACGTCCGCACGGGGCACGCCGAGTGCGCGCGCCATTCTGGCCAGGGCCTCGGCGGGCTCGACCGGGGCGGTGCCGGGCGTGTGGCCGTGCAGGTCCACGTAGAGCTGCCCGTCGGGGAAGCCGGGCGCGAGCCGGTGGGCGGCGTGCACCGCGAGCGCCGTCTTGCCCGTTCCCGCCATACCGTCGATGGCGACGACCGGCGCCGGTTCCGCGCGGTGCGCGTTCTCGACGATCGTCAGCTCGTGCTCGCGGCCGGCCAGCGCCGCGAGGCCGGCGGGCAGCTGGCGGGGGACGATCGGGCTGACGGCCGGCTCGTCGGCCGGAGCGGCGGGCGCGCCACGGGCGGCGGCGGCCAGCTGCTCGCGCTCCTCGCCGCACAGCCCGAGCGCCTGCGCGATCAGCAGCACGGACCTGCTGCGCGGCTGGAGCCCCCCGCTCTCCAGCCGCCGCACGGTCCTGACGTTGAGTCCCGCCTTCTCGGCGAGTTGTTCCTGGGTCAGCAGCGCGCGCTTGCGCCATCCCCGTAGCAGCGCGCCCGCCGCGTGCCCGTCGCCGGTCTCCCCTGCGGCGCCGGGCAGAGTGCATCGTGCCGAGTACAAGACGTCTCCCGCGATCCCCCATGGAGGGCTCCGGCGCCGGGCCGGGCCCCTCGATCAAGTGGCAGCACGTCCATCAGAACCGCGTTCGAGCCGTTCAGACCACGGATGGGACGACATTGGACGAAATCGGACGCAACCCGTTTGATGCCGGTGGCCCCCTTTGTCAGAATGACCGCCATGGGCGAGTGGGGCGGTCATCCCAACGACATCTGCCCCTACCAGGGTCTCGCTCCGTTCGAAGCGGGAATGTCCGAGCTGTTCTTCGGCCGTACGCGGGCGACCCGCGATCTTCTCGACCGGCTCGGCCGGCGGCTGACAGGACGCGGCTCCGTCCTGCTCGTCTCGGGCGCCTCGGGCGTCGGCAAGTCGTCCCTGTTACGCGCGGGCCTGCTCCCCGCGGTGGACAAGGGCGAGCTCCCGGCCGCCGGGCCGCGAAAGTGGCGGTGCCTGCTCACCACGCCGACCGCGACGCCGTTCCGCACGCTGGCCGAGGTCTGGGCCAAGGAGTTCGGCGGCGACGCCGAGACGGTGGCCGCGCGGCTGCGCGCCGAGCCGTGGCGGCTGCTCGACGAGGTGGACGGGCGGCCGCTCCTGGTGGCCGACCAGTTCGAGGAGCTGTTCACGCTGGTGGGCGACGAGCACGAGCGCCAGGCGTACGTGGCCACGCTGCACGCCCTCACCGGCGGCCCGCACGGCGCCGGCGTGATCGTCGGGGTCCGCGCGGACCACTGGGACCGCTGCGCCGCCTACCCGCGCTTCGCCGAGGCCATCCAGGACGGGCAGGTCATCGTCGAGCCGATGACGGAGGCCGACCTGCGCCTCGCCATCACCGGCCCGGCCGCCGCGGCGGGGCTGCGGATCGAGCCTGGCCTGGTGGAGACCATGCTCGCCGAGCTGCGGACTGGCTCGGGCGACCGTCCGCCGGCCGGCGCGCTGCCCCTGCTCTCGCAGGCGCTGCGCAACACCTGGGAACGCCGTACGGACGGCACGCTGACCCTGCGCGGCTACGAGGAGACGGGCCGGGTCCGCGACTCGGTGCGCCGCACGGCCGACGAGGTGCTCGGGCGGCTGTCACCGGAGGACCGCAAGGCCGCGCTGCGGATCTTCCGCCGGCTGACCCTCATCACGGCCGGCGGCCGGGTGGCGCGGCGCGGGGCGCGGCTGGCCGAGATCCACGCCGCCGCCTCGGCGCACACCCCGCAGCGGCGCGAGCAGGTAGGGGCGCTGCTGTCGGCGTTCGCCGACCGGCGGCTGCTCACCCTGCACGAGGACGGCGCCGAGATCTCCCACGACGCGCTGCTGACGGCCTGGCCCACGCTGCGGCAGTGGCTGGAGCCCGACCTGGCCGCGCAGGGGGTCTACGACCGGCTGGTGGAGGCCGCCGCCCAGTGGGCCGACCACCATCGTGACCCCGCGTTCCTCTATCGGGGGGCGCGGCTGCTCGCCGTGCAGGACAGCAGGCCCCGCTGGGAGCGCGATCCCGACAGCTTCCCGCCTCCCGGGCCCGTCGTGGACGGCTTCGTCGCGGCATCCGAGAAGGAGGAGCGGCGCACGAGCCGCCGCCGCAGGCTCGCCGTAGCGAGCCTCGCGACGCTGTCGGTGCTCGCCCTCATCGCCGCCGCCCTCGCCGCCGGCGCCGCGGACGAGGCGGGACGCCAGCGCAGAGTGGCGCTCTCCCGCCAGCTCGCCGCGCAGAGCGAGGTCACCGGCGACGTCGCCCTGGCCTCGATGCTGGCCGTCGCAGCCTGGAAGATCGCTCCGACCGACGAGGCGCGCAACCGCCTGCTGACCGCCGCGACCGGCACCGGCAGGGGCCAGCTCACCGGGCACGCGCGCGGCATCAGGTCACTCGCGCTCAGCGCCGACGGCAGGATCGCGGTGACCGGCGGCGACGACGGCACCGCCCGCATCTGGGACGTCGCCACCCGCAAACAGCTCGGCGCCCCGATCACCCGCGCCGAGTTCGAGTGCTCCGGCGTCCAGGTGGCGCTCAGCCCCGACGGCAGGACCCTCGCCACCGGGTGCATCAGCACCGTCCGCTTCTACGACGTGGCCACCCGCCGCGTGCTGGGCCCCGATCTGAAGCATGAGGCGGTCGTGTCGGCGCTGGCCTACAGTCCCGACGGCGGGACGTTCGTGACGGGCGACTTCCGCGGCGTCGTCCGGCGGTGGGACCCCGTCACCCACCGCCCGAGCGGCCCCGCCATGGGACGCCCCGACCACGGGCCCGAGCTGGCGAGCATCGTGCAGCGGGTGGTGTTCACCCGGGACGGCAGCGCCATGGCCGTCGCCCGGGGCCTGACCGTACGGCTCTGGGACCCCGTCACCGCCCGCCCGCTCGGCGCCCCGTTCGCCGAGCAGGACGAGGGTCCCCTCTACGACATCGCGCTCAGCCCCGACGCCAGGACGCTCGCGACCGCCGGCGGCGACGGCGCGTTCCTGTGGGACACGGCGTCGGGCCGGCGCACGGGCGCGCTCAAGGACCGCGAAGGCGGCTTCTCCTCGGTGGCCTTCAGCCCCGACGGCACCAGGATCGCCACCGGCGGGACCTCCGGCCGTACCGTGCTGTGGGACACGGCCAGCCGGCAGCAGGTCACCGCGCTGCAGGCCAACTACGCGGGCGTGGGGCGGGTGGCGTTCAGCGCCGACGGCAGGCTGCTGGCCGCCGCGAGCGCCGACGGCGTCGTCCGCCTCGCGGAGCCGCAGGTCCACCTGCAGGTCGGCACGCCGGTGCGGGCGCAGCACGCGGTCGCGCTGAGCCGCGACGGACGGACGCTGGCGACCGCGGGCCCCGGCGCCCGCGACCCCGACGTGCTGTTGCGGGACGTCGCCACCCAGCGTCCCATCGGCCCGCCGCTGCGCGCGCCCGGCGCCCGCGGCCCGGTGATCAGCATGATGTTCACGCCCGACGGGCGCACGCTGCTGACGTCCGCCATGGACGGCCTGCGGATCTGGGACCTCGCGAGCCGCCGGGTGCTCGCCCATGACCCCGTGTTCAAGGGCGTGGCCGCGTTCAGCCCCGACGGCAGGTTCGTGGCCGTGCAGCACGAGCAGGAGATCGCGTTCTGGGACGTCGCGACCCGCCGCGAGTTCGGGCCCCGCATCCGCGTGGACGACCACACCGACGTCATCACCGGCATGGCCATCAGCCCCGACGGCAGGACGCTGGCCAGCGCGGGCTTCGACGCCCGGGTACGGCTCTTCGACGTCGCCACCCGCCGCCAGATCGAGGGCACGCCGCCCGCGGTCGCCGGCGGGCTGGTCAACGACCTGGACTTCAGCCCCGACGGCACGGTCCTGGCGTACACGGCGGACGACAACGCCGTGCGGCTGTGGGACGTGCCGCGCCGCCGCACCAAGGGCGTCGCCCTGGTGCCGAAGGACGCCGCGCCCACCACGGTCGCGTTCAGCCCGGACGGCCAGGTGCTGGCCACCGGGCTGCAGAGCGGCGACGTGCTGCTGTGGGACCTGCGCGTGTACCGGCCGCTCGGCCAGCCGATGACCGGCCACACGCGCGGCGTGGCCGCGCTCGCCTACTCCCCCGACGGCACGAAGGTGGCCTCGGTCTCCGGCGACGGGACCGCGCGGCTGTGGGACGCCCGCACGCCCGCCGACCTCGTGGCCGCGGCCTGCGCCAACGCCGGCCGCTGGCTCACCCGTGGCGAGTGGGCGACGCTCGTGCCCGAGGAGGAGTTCCGCCCGACGTGTACGTGACGCTCGATCGCACCCATCACATCAGGGGAAGGGCCGGCATGTTCCTGCGAGGGCTGAGACGGCGGACGGGCAGGCCGGTGCCCGAGCTGGTGGGCCTGTTCCGGTCGATCATCGACGGGGGCCGCGACTTCCATCCGATCGCCTCCGACTTCCTCGAACACTTCATGGACGGCGTCGGCGAGTCGCGGACGATGTCGCTGCGCTGGCTGCGCTCGTTCAAGGTGATCAAGAAGGCCGAGCGCAAGAACCAGCGCCGCTTCGAACGCCAGCTCCTGCGCCGGGCCGGCACGCTGGAGGAGCACGGGTCGGCCTGGCTGCACGACTACTGGGACGCCCGTATCAACGCCTTCATCGGCACCGAGCTGTTCTACGTCAGCCGCATGAGCCTGCTGCGCTCGCAGGGCTCGTTCGTGCTGACCAGGGAGGGGCGGGAGGTGCGGGTGTCCGGCACCGTACGGCACCGCTGGTTCGACCCCTACGACTGGGACCGCGGGCGCTGGGTCTACATTCCCCGGCACGGGTTCGTGCCCATCGCGGTGGGGCGTGACCTGGTGGAGGCCGACGAGGCGCGCAACTTCCTCATGGAGGCGCGGCACGTCCAGACTGTGGAGGGGGTGTGCGTCCCCGGCCGGTGGCGGGGGCGGGCGACGTTCACGTGGGCGCTGGTCAGGACGGGAGAGCAGTGAGCGAGGATCGTCCCCTCCCGCCCGATCCGGCGCAGGCGGGTGACGCGGCGGAGTTCGTCGCGGCGCTGGTACGGCTCAGGCAGTGGGCGGGCGAGCCGTCGCTGAGCCGGCTACGGGCGCTGGGCGGGCAGGTCGCGGCGGCGGACGGCGCCCTGGTGGACGCGCTGCCGAAGAGCACGACCTCGCACGTGCTGCGGCAGACCGATCGGCTGCCGCGCTGGGAGTTCGTTCGGGCGTTCGTCACGGCCTGCCTGCGGTCCTGCGAGCATCCCGAGGAGCTGATCGGCGGGGAGCTGGAACGCTGGCGCGCGGCCAGGGCCGCCCTCGCCGGCCCCGCCATTCCCCCACCGGCCACTCCCCCACCGGCCTCTTGCTCAGATGCTCCTTCCCCAGAAGCCCCTACGCCGGAGGCCCCTTCGCCGGTGGCCCCCTACGCGGGCTCCGACCGCGACCCGGCGGTCGACCTGCTCGTACGCCGGGTGCTGCGCGAGGAGGACAGGGCACGCAAGGGGCTGCTGGGCGGTTACGACATCGCACCCGTCTCCTTCGGCCCAAGCCTGGACGACCTGCACACCATCGGCCGGTTCTTCACCGCCCTGCACCCCCAGCGGCTGCTGGTCGTCGGCGAGTCGGGCGCCGGGAAGACGGTCCTGGCGATCGAGCTGGTGCTGCAGCTCCTGGAGTCGCCGCTGGCCACCGGCCGCCCCCCGCGTACGGTCCCGGTCCGCCTGAACGCCGCCCGCTGGACCCCGGGCAGGCCCTTCGAGAGCTGGCTGGCCGAGCAGCTCGTGCAGGACTTCGGGCTCGCGGCCGGCGACGCGCACCGGCTCGTACGCGACCGCCGGGTCCTGCCCGTGGTGGACGGGCTGGACGAGCTGGACCCCGGCCCGCCCGCCGGCCCGCCCCGCCGCGCGATGGGCCTGCTGGCCGAGCTCAACCGCTACAGCGACCTGTCCGGGCGCCGGGCAGGGGCGGTCGTCGTCACCTGCCGCGCCGACCGGCACGCCGAGCTGCGCGCGGCCGGCGTGTGGCTGGACAACGCGACCGTGATCCGGCTGCACGACCTGAGCGTGGAGCAGATCGCCGTCTACCTGAAGGCGCGCTGGCCCGACGGCCACCCGTGTGCCGACCATCGCGACGGCATCCAGGCGGCGCTGTCGGGGCCTGACGGCCGGGCCGTGCACCTCGCGCTCGCGACGCCGTGGCGGCTGCTGCTGACCGCGACGGCCGTGGAGTCCGGCGCGGACCCGTACGAGCTGCTGCGGGTCGACCCGCACGCCGACTCGCGCGCCGGGGCCGAGGTGATCGCCCGGCGGCTGCTGGAGGCGTATGTGCCGGCCGCGACCCGGCTGACGCCCAGGGCCGCGTACGGGACCGCGTACCAGCCGGAGCAGGTGCGGGCGTGGCTGGAGCACATGGCGGCGCACCTGCGCCGGCAGGCCGGGCACAGCGCGGGCGCCGACCGGCCGCCGCCGGGGCTGACGGCGATCGACCTCGTCCCCCACCTGCTGTGGCCGATCGGCGGCCGGTTCCTGGTGCGGGCGCTGCACGGCGTGTGCGCGGTGACGCTCGCGGTCGTCGCCATGGTCGCGTTCTGGACCGGCTCGGCGGCCGGAGACGTTGGCGGTGACGTTGGCGGGGGCGTGGGCGGGGGCGCCGAGCAGGCGCTCACCTTGGCGCTCATGACGTCCTGGGTGGCGATCGTGACCGGCCTGTCGCTGTCGGCGTGGCCGGCCGCCGCGGGCGGGCGGGCCAACGTACCGCGACGGCGGCGGCTGATCGGTGCGCTGCTCGGTGCGCTGGCCGGGCTGCCCGTCGGCGTGCTGGGCGGGCTGGCCGGGCTGCTGCTCACCGGCGGGACGGTGTTCGGGCCGCTGTTCGCCGTCGTCGCGGGCGGCACCGGCGGACTGGCGCTCGGGACGGTCATCGGGCTGACCGCCGCGGGCTGGGTCGGCGCCGGGCGCATGACGGTCGCCGAGGCGATCCGCGCCGAGCCGATCACGCTGATGGGTTTCGGGCTGTGCGGGGCGCTCACCGGGCTGGCGCCGCTGCGGCTGGCGCGCGCCGGGCCGGTGGAATTGGTCGCGGGGCTGGGCGGGGCGTTCGTGCTGGCGTTCGCGCTCGGGGTCGTCTTCAAGATCACTACTGGTGGGTGGAGCATGGACGCCGAGCTGGCCCACCCGCGCGAGGCCCTGCACCGCAACCCGACCATCGGGCTGGCCTTCGGGCTGACCGGCGGGATCGCGGCGTTCCTGGTGTTCGTGATGAGCCAGGATCTGGTCGTGTCGCTGCTGTGCGCGGTCGTCGGGGGTGCCTCCTTCGGATTGAGCTTCGGCGCCGTGGCGTGGACCCGTACGATGATCGGCCTCATCGTCGCGGCCACGCGGGGGCTGCTGCCGCTGCGGTTGTGGAGCTTCCTCGACTGGGCGTGCGAGGCGAGGCTGCTGCGGGTCAGCGGCGCGACGTACCAGTTCAGGCACCGCGAGCTGCAGGACTTCCTGACGCCCGCCGACTGAGGAACGATCGTCCAATCCTTCCCGGGCGCCGGGCCGGTGACGCTGGACCCCCGCATCTGTCGTTCCGAAGGGGTGGTTCCTCGTGCGCGTGCTCATCTCCGGCGCGGGGGCGGCCGGGCCGGTGCTGGCGTACTGGCTGGTCAGGCCTGGTTTCTCGGTGACCGTCCTCACGAGACCGAGCGATTCTCCAGCTCGTCCAGGAATCGCTCCACCACGCCGGTACGCCGCACGGCCTCCTCTAATGACTCCCCGATGATGCGGCCTGCCAGGTCGGTCGACAGGCGGCCGAGGTCCGTGCGGAGGTCGGTGAATGCCGCCTGTCTGTCGGCCGCTATCTGGGCGTGTGCCGCTTCTATGAGGTGGCGGGCCTCGGCCTGGGCCTGCGCGCGGAGCTCGGCCCTGATCTGCGCGCCCTGCTCGCGGGCCTCCTCCCGCAGCCGCGCCGCTTCGCGCCGGGCCTCCTCCATCTGCTCGTGGTGTTGCCGCTGCAGATTCCGGACCTCGGCCTGGATCTCCTCCGCCCTCCTGATTCCACCGCCGATCGCGTCCGCCCGCTCGGCCAGCGTCTTCTGCAAGCGCGGAACCAGCAGTTTTCCGACGACGAACAGAATGACGAGGAACGTGACGAGGGCCACAACGGGCTCGTGTAAGTTGTCCGGCCAGAGAGGGTTCACGAAGGGACCTTTCGTCGGCGTGGCTGTCAGAGCTCACGCAGCGAATTGCCGACGCACACCTGAGAACCGAAATTACCATTCAGAAGGTGGCGTGGGAGCGCTCGACAGTCGCCGGGTTCGGGTGCAGGAGCAACATCGCGAGGACGGCGCCGGCGATGCAGACGAGCCCTGCCGTGAGCATCGCCGCGTGCAGGCCGCCCAGCGTGGGTATCGCCGACAGCGCCTCGCCGGACGCGTTCGGCGATCGCCGCCAGGCCGGCCGTGCCGATGGCGCCCAGGAACTGCGGGAGTTGTGACAGGCCGGCCGCGACGCCCTGCTCGCCGTCCGGCAGGCCCGAGGTCATGGTCGAGATGAACGCGACCACGGCCAGCACGTGCCCGAAGCCCATGGCGCCGGACGTCACCAGAAGCAGGCCCAGGCCGCCGCTCGCCGGGAGCAGGACCATCGCGGCGGTGCCGAGCCCCTGGACGGCCAGGCCGGCCGCCAGGATCCGGACCTTGCCGTACGCGCCGATCAGCCGGGCCGCGAGCAGGCCGGCGACGAGCGCGGTGAGGCCCTCGGCGAGGAAGCCCGTACCGGTGGCGAGGGGCGAGTAGCCCAGCACGTCCTGCATGTACAAGCTGAGCAGGACCGTCGTGCCGCCGCACATGCCGAGCGTGATGAGCCCGGCCAGCATGCTCCATTTCACGGTCGGCCGGTTCAGCAGCGGCAGCGGGATCAGGGGTGCGGGGTGCCGCCGCTCCACGACGAGGAACGCGCTGAGGCACACCACCGCCAGGCCGACGGCCCAGCCGGCGGGCGTGGTGACGCCGTACACCAGGGCGAACAGGCCGATGCTCGCCAGCACCGCGCCCGGCACGTCGAGGTGGGCGGGGACGCGCGGGTCGGGCGTGCCGGACAGCAGGGTGAGCGCGCCTGCCAGCACCAGTGTGCCGATGACGACCAGGATCACCATGGTCCAGCGCCAGCTCAGGCCGCTGGTGATCACGCCGCCGCCGAGCGTGCCGAGCACGAAGCCCAGCGACAGCACCGCTCCGTTGACGCCGAGCGCCTTCGCCCGCTGCGGGCCCTCGGGGAACAGGGTGGTCATGAGCGCGATGGCGGTCGGCGCGATCATGGCCGCCGACGTGCCCTGGCCGACGCGGGCCGCGATCAGCATGGCGGGGCCGGTCGCCAGGCCCGCGAGCAGCGAGCAGCCGGTGAACAGGGCTACCCCTGTGATGAACAGCCTGCGGCGTCCGGCCAGGTCGGCGACGCGGCCGAAGAAGGGCAGCAGGCTCGCCGTCGGCAGCAGGCAGGCGGTGGCCACCCATTGCAGCGAGCCGGCGCTCCCAAAGCGCAAATCGCGCCCGATTTCCGGAAGGGCCACGGTAACTACCGAAAAATCCAGACCTGTCATGAACGTGGCACCGCACAAGGTGCTCAGGATCAGCCAGTCGAGCCGGGAGAAACGTCCGGTCACTGCCATGGGTTCGCCTCCAGCGGGTGATACGGGGACCCGCCCAGCCTGGGCCTGGAGGCGGTCCGCGACCCAGTCCCTGCCGTGCGTACACCTGCCAGGTGCAGGCGGCGCGCGGCGGCAGGCGGCATCCTGGAGGCATGGGAACGGAACTCGGCGAATTCCTGCGGGCCAGGCGGGCCAGGCTGCGTCCCGAGGACGTCGGCCTGCCCGACTACGGCGGCCGGCGGCGCGTCCCCGGGCTGCGGCGCGAGGAGCTGGCCCAGCTCGCGGGCGTCAGCGCCGGCTACTACGCCCGCCTGGAGCAGGGCCTGAGCCCCAACGCCTCCGACGCCGTGCTCGACGCGATCGCCCGCGTCCTGCGGCTCGACGAGACCGAACGCGCCCACCTGCACCACCTGGCCCGCCACCGGCCGCGGCGGCGCCGCCGCCCGCGTCCCGAGCGGCTGCGCCCGAACGTCCGGCTGATGATCGACGCGTTCGGGGACGTGCCCGCCCTGGTCATCGGCCGCCGCACCGACGTCCTGGCCTGGAACCGCACCGCGCACGCCCTGCTGGCCGGCCACCTGCCCTACCAGGCGCCCGACCGTCCCAACGTCGCGCGCCTGGTCTTCCTCGATCCGCACACCCGCGAGCTGTACGCCGACTGGCGCGCCAAGGCCCGCGACACCGTCGCCGAGCTGCGCATGACCGCCGCCCGCTACCCCGACGATCCCGAGCTGGCCGAGCTGATCGGCGAGCTGACCGTCAAGAGCGCGGAGTTCGCCGCGCTGTGGGCGGCTCACCCCGTTCACCGGTGCGATCCGCCGGCGCGTACGTTCCGGCATCCGCTGGTGGGCTCGATGACACTCGGCAACGAGGTGATGGAGCTGCCGCAGGACGAGGGCCAGCGCCTGGCGGTCTTCACCGCCGTCCCCGGCTCACCCGACGCGGCGGCATTGAGCCTCCTCGCCGACCTCGCCGCCGCTCCCCGTGCACGTCAGGCCGCGGCCACCGGGATGCCGTAGTCCCGCGAGCGCACGATGAGCCCGTCGCGGACGGTGATCACCATGATGTACGCCGACGCGAACGGCTCGCCGGTGGCGACGACCGTGGCGCCGAGCGGGTTGGGGTAGTCGAGGTAGGAGTCGCCCGGACACCTTCGTACCGGCGCAGGCACGGTCTACCGGCACTTCCCCACCCAGGAGGCGCTGTTCGAGGCCGTCATGGACGGGCAGGGGTTCCCGGCGCTAGACCGTGGCGAGCCCCGTTCTCAGGGCGAACAGCACGAGCTGGACGCGGTCGCGGGCGCCGGTCTTGGCGATCAGGTTGCCGACGTGGGTCTTGACGGTCGGCATCGACAGGCTGAGCCGGTCGCAGATCTCCCTGTTGGTGAGTCCGGCGGCGATCAGGGTCAGAACGTCGCGCTCGCGCGCGGTCAGCTGTTCCGCCGCCTGACGATCGTGCCGGGCCGCATCGTCGCGTGCGGGCGCCGGGTCGCGGAAGGCGGCGAAGAGGCGGCGGGTGGGGCCGGGCGAGATGACCGCGTCGCCGCGGTGCGCGGTGTGGATCGCGGCGATGAGCTGGTCGGGCGGGGTGTTCTTGAGCAGGAACCCGGCGGCGCCCGACTCTACCGCGGTGAGGACGTAGGCGTCGGCTTCGAACGTCGTCAGGATGATGATCTTCGTGGTGGTGCCGGCCTTGACGAGTCGCTCGGTGACGGCGAGTCCGTCGGTGCCGGGCATCTGGATGTCGAGCAGCAGCACGTCAGGCCGCTGGGCGTCGTGGCGTCTGATGGCGTCGGCGCCGTCGATCGCCTGCCAGAGGACCCGCATGCCGGGCTGCGCGTCGATGATCATCGACAGCCCCATGGTGAACAGCGCCTCGTCGTCGGCCAGCCCGATGGTCAGCATGGCCGTCTCCTCAGCAGGCTAGCGCTGGTCAGCATGGCCGCCTCCTCAGCAGGCGGGCGTGAAGTCGCCAGCCGCCGGTGGCGGGGTCGGGGCCGGCTTCCACGGTGCCGCCAGCGGCGCGGACGCGCTCGCGGATGCCGATGAGCCCATGCCCTTGTCCGTCGCCGGCCCTCCTTGGAGCGGCCGGGCGGGCGTTGGTGACGAGGAGGTCCACGTCGGCGTCGCCGATGGTGACGCGGATCGTGATGGCCGCCCCGGGCGCGTGCTTGACGGCGTTCGTGATCGCCTCCTGGACGATCCGGTACGCCGTGCGCCCGAGATGCCCGGGCAGCGAGCCGGGGTCGCCGTCCACCCGCGTCCTGATGACGGTCCCGGTGGAACGGAACCCGCTCACCAGCTCGGGCAGGTCCGCGAGCGAGGGCGCAGGCGCGCGGTCCGCGTGATCGTCCTCGGTACGCAGCACGTCGATGAGGTCGCGTACCTCGTCCACGGCGGACCGGCTGAGCCTGCCGATGTCGGCCAAGGCCGCGTCGGCGCGCTCAGGATCGGACCGTACGGCGTGGCGGGCGCCCTCGGACAGGACGGCCACGGCGTTCAGCGAGTGTCCGAGAATGTCGTGCATCTCGCGCGCGATCCTGCTGCGCTCCTCCAGCGCCGCGAGCCGCCGTTCGATCTCGTGCCGGGTCTCGAGGATGTCGGCCCGCTCGACGGCCAGGCGGTACCGCTCGGCGGCGTTCCGTCGTGTCGCCCCGATCAGCGCCGCGACCGTGAGCAGGGCGTACGCCGCCACCAGCGGAACGGGCTGCACCGCACCATCGGCCGCCGACAGCGCGGTGACGATGCCGCCCGTGGCCACCGCGTAGAACAGGGCGAGGAACCCCCATCGCCAGCCCGCGTCGAGCCGCGTCTGCGTGGTGCAGGCGCCGATGAGGCAGACGACGCCCGCGTACGGGCCCATCTGGACCAGCGGCAGGTGCACGGCCAGCAGCAGGACGAGGAGCCCGAGGCAGAGCCGCGGCGCCCGGCGGCGGAGCAGCAGCGCCGCGCACCCGCCGATGACCAGCAGCGTGTAGGCCGTCTGTGTCGGGGTGGCGAACGAGACCGTCGGGCTGCCGAGCACGCCGGCCACCCCCGCCGCCGCGGCCACGACGCCGTCGGCCGCCCAGGGACGCCGGGCTTGCGTCCTGCCCGGCCGGGACGCGGTGATGGTGGCACTCACGGTGCCCACCGTATCGACGCAGGCCACAACCCGGTTCATGCCACGGTATGAACCGATATTTCAGGCCACGGCATGATCCGCCCCGGCCACACCCCCGGAAAGGTGGACACCATGATCAACCTAGTGAGCCGCCCGTGAACACGATCATCCACACCGAGAACCTGACGAAGACCTTCAAAGGACACGTGGCGGTGGACGGGCTCAATCTGCGCGTCCCCCAGGGTGTCGTGTACGGCTTCCTGGGCCCCAACGGCTCCGGCAAGTCCACCACCATGAAGATGCTGCTCGGCCTGACCCAGCCGACCAGCGGCGACATCCGCCTGTTCGGCCGGCCGCTGACCAGGGCCTCCCGCACGAAGCTGCTGCCGTCGATCGGCTCGATGATCGAGGCGCCGCCCGGCTACGCGCACCTGTCAGGCCGGGAGAACCTGCGCATCGTCCAGGACATGCTCGGCCTGTCCACCGAACAGATCGACCATGCGCTGGCCACTGTCCGGCTGACCCAGCACCAGCACAAACTCGTCCGCACCTACTCGCTCGGGATGAAGCAGCGCCTCGGCATCGCCATGGCGCTGGCCCGCGACCCGGCCCTGCTGATCCTGGACGAGCCCACCAACGGCCTCGACCCGGCCGGCATCGAGGAGATCAGGACGCTGCTGGTCAGGCTCGCGGGCGAGGGCATCACGGTGATGGTCTCCAGCCACCTGCTCGACGAGATCGACAAGATGGCCTCGGTGCTGGCAATCCTGAGCCAGGGCCGGATGATCTTCCAAGGCACCCGCGACCGGCTCTTCGAGCACTCCGTACCCGACCTGGTCATCGAGACCCCCGACGCGCGGAAGGCGCTGGCCGAGGGGGTGACCGGCACGCTCGTCGACGGGGGCATCAGGTTGAGCGGGGTCGGCAAGGACCGTACGGCGGAGATCGTCCACCGCCTGGCCACAGCCGGCGTGCGCATCCACGAGGTCAGGCGCGTCGCGCAGAGCCTGGAGGACGTGTTCATGGACCTCACCGGGCGGGACGGCCTGCTGTGATCCGCCTCGAGTTCCGTAAGATGCGCCGGCTGCGTACGGCGCCGACCCTGATCGTCCTCGTGATCGCCGTGGTCGCGCTGTCGAGCGCCTCACTGTTCTCCGGCGACCCCGCGGCCATGCCGTGGGCGTCACTCCTGCTCAGCTACACGTTCATGGCCGCGATGACCTCGCCGCTCCTCGCCGCGGTGCTGGCCAGCCGGCTGACCGACATCGAACACGCGGGCGTGGGCTGGACGCTCGCCGCCACCGCGGGCCACTCCCCCGGCGCGTTGTGCCGGGCCAAGCTCGCCGCGCTCGGACTGGTGCTGTTCCCCGCCGTCGCCGCGCAGTCGCTGCTGGTGGTCGGGGCAGGGCTGGTCGCGGGCATCCGGGGGCCGCTCGACCTCGGTCCGTGGCTCGGGTACACGGTCCTGCTGTTCCTCGTGGACCTCGCGTTCGTGGCGCTGCACGTCTGGCTCGCCGCCGTCGTGGAGAACCAGCTCGTCAGCGTCGGCGTGGGCCTGCTCGGCGCCTTCCTCGCCGTGTTCAGCCTGCTGGCGCCCGGCCCGTTCGCCCGGTTCGTCCCGTGGGGCTATTACGCGGTCATCTCGTACGCCACCCAGCGCGGCGGCGACGTCGTCTACGCCCCTCCCCCGTACGCCTGGATCGCCACCTTCCTGATCCTCGTCGCCCTCGTCTTCGCCCTGGCCACGCGCGGCCTCGACCGCGTCGAAAGGTGACCCTCGTGCTCCGTGCGGAACTGCGCAAGCTCAAGCGTTCGAGCAGCTGGCTCATCGCGCTCATCCTGCCGCTGCTGGCCGTGACCACCGGCACCATCAACTTCCGCAACAACGAGGAGGTGTTCCAGCGGGACTGGACGACCTTGGCGTCCCAGATCACCCTGTTCTACGGCCTGCTGTTCTTCTCCATGGGCGTCGGTGTGCTGGCCGCCACCGCCTGGCGCGTGGAACACCGCGGCACGAACTGGAACCTGCTCCTCACCGCCACCCGCCGCCCGCTGGAGCTGGTCCTGGCCAAGATCGCGGTGATCGCGGTGCCGGTGGCGTTCATGCAGGTCGTGCTGGTGGCCGGGATCTTCGTCTCCGGCGCCTTCGTGGTGGGCCTCGACGGCGTCATGCCCGTGGACTTCGTCCTGGCGGGGGCGCTGACGGTGGTCGCCGCGCTCCCGCTGATCGCGCTCCAGTCGCTGCTGTCGATGCTGCTGAGATCGTTCGCCGCACCGGTGGCGATCTGCCTGTTCGGCTGCGTCGCGGGGGTGGCGACCGTCACCTCGGTCACGCTCCGCCCGCTGAGCCATGTGCTGCCGCAGGGCCTCAACACGCGGACCATCAACCTCGGCTCCAACGCGGTCGCCGGCTCGGGCGGCGTCACGTTCGCCGACGCGGCCCCGCTCCTGCTCCCGGCCCTGGCGCTCGCCGCCGCGCTGGCCGCCGTCACCTTCCTCGCGCTCAAACCGCGGTGAAGGTACGCCGCTAACCTTGCCCGATGACCTGCCCCGACCCCGCCCTCCCCGACCCGCCCTCCCTGACCAAGGGCAGCGGCGACCCGGCGAAGCTCAGGCACGTCCTGGAGGCGCTGGCGTCCGTGGACGTGACGCGCCTCGCGGACGTGCTCGACGAGCCGCACGCGTACGCGGACCGGGACCGCTGGGCGGAACTCCTCACCGAGGAGGTCGTCCCCCGCCTGCCGGCCCGCCTCCGCACGGAGGCACGGCGCAGGGTGGACGCCGCTCTCGGCCTCGACGACGTGCCGCCGTCGCTGGTGCACGGAGACCTGGCGGCGGGCAACATGCACTGGAGTGCCGGCGGCGAGCTCATCGGCGTCCTCGACTGGGACCTCGCCCAGCCCTTCGACCCGGCGATCGACGCCGCCTGCCTGGCCTGGCACGGCTGGGACACGTTGCGGCAGGCCGTCGACGCCGCCACCTACCGCAGGGCCCGCGCCTGGGCGGCGACGTTCGGCATCGAGCAGGTCGCCGCCGCGCTCGCCGCCGGAGAGCCGCCCGACGTGATCGAGCGCTACGTCGAATCCGCGACGCAATGGTTGGAAAAAGCCCTCGCACAGCCCGTGACACCGGAAAAATAGGGGGCGGCAAGCCGAAATAACACCCCCAAAGACGTGAGGTGTCCTCGAAATGAAGGTTGTGGGCGCTGCCGTCGATGTGTCGAACGTCTGCTGGTCGCCGCGCATCGATCCTCTCGGCCGGCAAGAACCGCTGCTGTCGAGACTGGATCTGGTCCGGCAAGCGTGGCAGCGCCTGCATGGGGATACCGCACCTCTCACTTTGATCGGTGACCTCTCACTTCTGCACCAGCTTTCGCAGCAGGACGCTGATCGATGCCTTCAGCTGGTCGATTCGGGTGACCTCAACCTGGTTTCCTACGCCGACCCGGACATTCTCGCGCTCGCTCAGGACAAAGGGCTCCACGTCATCAGCGCCGACCAGTTCATCGATCACCGCCGTGCGCACCCTTGGATCGTGACCGCGCCTGAGCGGTTTCTCACCTGGACTCAGGAAAGTGACGGCTTGCGCCTCGTACCGAGCGGCATTCGCGCAGTTCCGCAGCAGGAGATGTCGCGCCGCGAGGAGGCCAAGGAACTCGGCTACCAATTCAAGATAGATGTCCGCAGATCCTCGCATAAGCGTGTTCTGCGCTCGGAATGGCGCTGTACGACGCTCTCCTGTCTGGAAGCGATGTCGTCACCCGACCGGCTGCTGTCCTGGCCGAAGCTCGGCCCCGGAGGCGCGGTGTTGTGCCCGTCCTGCGCGCAGCCGCTGGAAGAGCTCGGATCGCGCGGTCTGACCGTGGTGATCGTGATCGCGGATCGTGACACCGGGCAGGAGCTCCTCCGCTTTCCCATGGGGGAGAATGGCGCGATCGTCATCGGCCGCGGAAGCCTGCCGTACGGGATCAACCTCGCCGCGAGCGGCCTGCCTTTCTCGCGTGCCGCCGGGCGCGTGAGCAGGCAGCATGTGCAGCTCCAGGTCACCGCGTCGGCGAAGGGGGCGCGGGTCACGGCGGTCGATCTCGGGTCGAAGAACGGTACGGCGGTCAAACGTTTCGGATCGCCCGCCGAACGGCGTCTGGCTCACGGTGAGCAGGTCTTCGTCGGCGACAAGGACGAGCTCGTGCTCGCCGGCGGGGTCGTGGTGCGCCAGTCGGGTCAGCGGTTCTTCTCGGGCAGCCCGCTCGCTCCCGATCTGGACGACGGCGGAGGCTTCGCCACGTCCACCACGAACGGGGGTTGACGCCTGTTCAGGTCAGGCGGCCGAGGGCGGCCGCATACATCCGCAGCGGATGCGGGCTGCCGGTGTCCACGTAGCCGGGGAACGGCGGCAGGTCGCCGCAGAGCCCGGCCAGGATCTCGTGGACGGCCGTCGCGGAGGGCGGCCGCTCGGCCGGTGAGGTCGCGAGCAGCTTGGTGAGCAGCGTGGTGAGCAGCCCTTGCACGGAGCCGGCCAGGAGGGAGTCGTCATGGGTGGCGGGCTCGGTCGGGCCGGCGGCCCCTGCCGGCCCGGTCAGCATCTCCCGCAGGACGACTCCCAGCGAATAGAGGTCGCTCTGCGGGCTGGTCGTGCCCGACCTCGCCTGTTCAGGAGCCATGTAGCGAGGCGTGCCCAGCACGATTCCGGTTTCGGTGAGTTGGGTGGCCGAGGGCGTCAACAAGGCGGCGACGCCGAAATCCAGAACTTTGACCGAGCCGTCACGGCAGAGCATGAGATTGGCGGGCGTGATGTCGCGGTGCACCAGTTGATGGTCGTGCGCGACGGCGAGCACCGAGCACACCTGTGCGGCGATCGCCACGGCCCAAGGCGCGGGCACCGCGCCCGCCGCGTGCATGATCTCGTCAAGCGAACGACCGTTGACGAGTTGCAACACCATATAAAGGTCTTCGCCCCATGTGCCGCAGTCGTATACCGCTGGAACGCCGGGATGCTCCAGTCGTGCCGTCGCCCTTGCCTCTCGTACGAAGCGGCGAATGAGCTCGCGTTTCGGTTGTCCCTCGGAAAGCCGGTCAACGCGAATGATTTTCACAGCTACCGAACGATCCAAGCGCTTGTCATAGCCGGTCCACACTTCCCCCATGCCACCTTCGCGGCACGATTCGGGATCGAGTTCATACCGATTGTCGATGACCAGCATCCGGGGCGCTCACCCGCTGACGTCTCCGTATCATCCTTAATGTGTCGTCGCAGCTTACCCCGAACACGCTGACCCCTCTCCGGCAGGCGCTCAGCATTGCGTGGGCTCTTGTGCCGTTGCTCAGTTTCGGCATCGGCACGATCTTTGTCATCGGCTCGGCGGCCGCACGATTGGCGCGGCAGAAACTGTGGCTGGCCGCGAGTGGTTATCTCGGCTATTTCATCCTCGTCATGATCCTCGCGCCTGGAGTGAACCCGCCTCCGGAGGATCGGCTGCGCGACACGATCGCCATGTGGCTCTGGGTGCTCGGAATGTGCGTCGGCGGGACCGTCCATGCGTTCTTCCTGCGCAAGGAGGTTTTCCTTCCCAAGGTGAAGAGCCCGGAGACCACCGGTTCTGCTCCAGCGAGCGATCCGTGGGCGACCGCCACGCGTACCCGATCGTCTGTCGGCCTCGGCAGGGTCGGGTCGTACACGCTGCTGGAGAAGATCAGCCAGGGCGGCCAGGGCGTCGTCTACCTCGGCAGGGCGCCGGACGGCCGGCAGGTCGCCGTGAAGGCGGAGCGGTTCCACGGAGGTGACAGGGAGCGGCTGTTGTTCATGCGGGAAGTGGACGCCGCCCGGCGGGTCCCGCCGTTCTCCACGGCCCCCATTCTCGACATGGGCATCGAGGGCGACACCGCGTTCATCGTCAGCGAGTACGTGCCCGGCCGGTCGCTGCAGCAACGCGTACGCGACGACGGCCCGCTCGACGGCGGCGGGCTGATCCGGCTCGCCATCGCGACGTCGGCGGCGCTCAAGGCCATCCACGCCGCCGGGGTCGTCCATCGCGACTTCAAGCCCGCCAACGTGCTGCTCGGTCCTGACGGTCCGCGGGTCATCGACTTCGGCATCGCCAAGGCCCTGGACCACATCACGATCACGTCCGGCGGGCTCAAGGGGACGCCGCCGTACATGTCGCCTGAGCAGGTGTCCGGCGGTCAGATCAGTTTCCCGTCGGACGTCTTCAGCTGGGCGTCGTCGATGTACTTCGCGGCCACCGGCCGTCTGGCCTTCGGTGGCTCGACCGATGTGCAGATCTACCAGGCGATCCTGCATCACCGGCCCGGCCTGCACGACATTCCCGAGCCGCTCGGCGCCCTGATGACCGCCTGCTTCGATCAGGACCCGCGGATGAGGCCGACCGCCGAGCACCTGCTGATGTCCCTCCCGACCTGACCGGGGCCCGGGCTGCGGCAGTTGGGGCGATCAAGGCCGTCGGCGGGGCCTAGGGTGGGCGCATGAGCCATGGGAAGACGTCGTTCGTCTGCTTGCCGTGCCGCGCCTCGTACAAGCAGCCCTACCCGCCCCGGGGGAGCGAGCCGCGCAGCTGCCCGGGATGCGGCGGCGAGCTGATTCATGCGGGGTCGGCGTTCGCGGCCCCCGCCAGGCGGGACACCGAGGGGTGGCGGGTGCTGTCGGTGCTGCTGCACGCGGGCGTCCGCTTCCACAGGAGCTGCTGCACCGGGCCCGGCTACCGGCCGCGCACCCTCTCCGAGGTACGCGCCCGGCAGGCGTACGCGCGGGCGACGGGAGAGCCGCTCGCCCGCGCCCTCGTCCGCGAGGACCTGCCGCACTGAGCACCCTCGAAAAAGTTCGCGGCGGGATGTCGAGAACGCGGCGGCGGCTCCGTCCCCGCTGTGAACACCGCGACGACGCGGACGGACGAAGGAGACCACGATGGCCAAATACCTGCTGCTCAAGCACTACCGAGGCGCTCCGGCGGCGGTCAACGACGTGCCGATGGACAAGTGGACGCCGGAGGAGGTCACGGCCCACATCCAGTACATGCGTGACTTCGCCGCCCGGCTGGAGAGCACCGGCGAGTTCGTCGACGCCCAGGCGCTCTCCCCCGAGGGCACGTTCGTCCGCTACGACGGCGAGGGGCGGCCGCCGGTCACCGACGGCCCGTTCGCCGAGACGAAGGACCTGATCGCCGGCTGGATGGTGATCGACGTCGACAGCCAGGAGCGGGCGCTCGAGCTGGCCGCCGAGCTGTCGGCGGCGCCGGGCGCGGGTGGCGAGCCGATCCACGAGTGGCTTGAGGTGCGGCCGTTCCTCACCGAGCCCGAGACCATCACGGAGTGATCGCATGGTGGACGAGGCCCTGCTGCGCACCCTCACCCCCATCGTGATCGGCATCCTCGTCCGTCGCGGAGCGGATTTCGCGGCGGCCGAGGACGCCGTGCAGGAAGCCCTGGTCGAGGCCGTACACGCCTGGCCGGACGGCGCGCCGCGCGACCCGCAGGGGTGGCTGGTCACGGTGGCCTGGCGCAAGTTCCTCGACGCCGCCCGCGCCGACACCTCGCGCAGGAACCGCGAGGCGCGCGTGGAGGTCGAGCCGCCGCCCGGCCCGGGCACGGCGCTGGACGACACGCTGCGGCTGTACTTCCTGTGCGCGCATCCGTCGCTGACGCCGTCGTCCGCCGTGGCGCTCACGCTGCGCGCGGTCGGCGGGCTGAGCACGCGGCAGATCGCACAGGCGTACCTGGTGCCCGAGGCGACGATGGCGCAGCGCATCAGCAGGGCCAAGCGGACCGTCGCGAACGTCCGCTTCGACCGGCCGGGTGACGTCGCCACCGTGCTGCGCGTGCTCTACCTGGTCTTCAACGAAGGCTACTCGGGCGACGTGGACCTCGCCGAGGAGGCGATCCGCCTCACCAGGCAGCTGGCCGCGATGATCGGCCACGAGGAGGTGGCGGGCCTGCTCGCGCTGATGCTGCTGCACCACGCGCGGCGCGCGGCCAGGACGGACAGCGGCGGGGGCCTCGTCCCGCTCGCCGAGCAGGACAGGAGGCTGTGGGACACCCGCATGATCGCCGAGGGCGTCGAGGTGCTGCAGGCGGCGCTCGCCCGCGACCGGCTGGGCGAGTTCCAGGCGCAGGCGGCGATCGCGGCGCTGCACGCCGACGCGCAGAAGGCCGAGGAGACCGACTGGGTGCAGATCGTCGAGTGGTACGACGAGCTCGTCCGCCTCACCGGCAGCCCGGTGGCCCGGCTCAACAGGGCCGTCGCGGTCGGGGAGGCGGACGGGCCGCGCGCCGGGCTGGCCGCCCTGGCCGAGCTCGACCCGGCTCTGCCCCGCTACACCGCCGTGGCGGCGTACCTGCACGAACGCGACGGTGACCCGGCGACCGCGGCCCGGCTCTACGCCGAGGCCGCCAGGTCGGCGCCGAGCCTCGCGGAGCGCGACCACCTGATCAGGCGGGCGGCCCGGCTGCGCTCCGCCTAACCGAGGACGCAGAACTCGTTGCCCATCGGGTCGGCCATCACCGTCCACGTCACCTCGCCCTGCCCCACGTCGGCGAGCGTCGCGCCGAGGGCCTGCAGCCGGGCCACCTCCGCCGCCTTGTCCTCGCGCCGGTACGGCGCCAGGTCGAGGTGGAAGCGGTGCCACGCCGCGGGCTCGCCGTACGTGCGGATGAACTCGAGGTACGGCCCGACCCCCTTGGACGAGCGCAGCCTGGCGTAGACGTCGGTCAGCTCGTGCACGGTCCAGTCGATCGCCTCGCCCCAGAAGCCGACCATGGCCCGCGGGTCCTCGCAGTCGACGACCACCGCGGCGATCGGCCCGGTGTCGCGGTAGATCTCGCGGGGCTCCAGGACGCAGAAGACGTTGCCCTCGGGGTCGGCCAGCACCGTCCACGGCACGTCGCCCTGCCCGACGTCGGCGGGGGTCGCGCCGAGCTCCTTCAGGCGGGCGACCAGCTCGGCGTGGTGGGCGTCGGAGGTGGTGGCGAGGTCGAGGTGGACGCGGTAGCGCACCGTCGCGGGGTCGGGGACGGCGACGAGGTCGATGCACACGGCCGACGGGTCGGGCCAGGAGAAGCCGACGGGCTCGAGGTTCGTCACGCCGGGCGCCTCGCTGTCCATGCCCCAGCCGAGCGCCTCCGCCCAGAAACGGCCCAGCGCCGCGTCGTCCATGGCCTTGAGGTTCACCTGAACGAGTTGCAACGACATGCGGCCCACCCTATCGGGACGTCTCGGAATGATCGCCGGGGTGCGGGCGGCGGCGCGGCGGGTGGCCGCCGAACTCGGGGTGGTGCTCGAAGTGCCACCACTCGTTGTCGTACATGCGGTAGAGGTCGTGGCGGGCGCCGTGCTCCTCCAGCCAGCGCGCGCCCTCGCGCGGCCTGATGTCCAGCGCGACGCCCTGGACGTGGCACGACTCCGCCGGCGGCAGCACCAGCATGCGCGCCGAGGCCGGGGAGCCGGAGCGGCGTACCTCCTCGTCGAACAGCCGCTGCTGGGCGGCGGGGTCGCGGTAGCCCGAGGTGAGGCCGATGAGCTGGCCGTGCCGCCAGAGCGCCTCGGTGCGGGCCGCGCTGAACGCCGCTCTGGCGCCGCCGGTGAGCCCGGCCAGGTTCTCGGCGGGAAAGCGCAGGCCCAGCGCCCAGCCGCAGGCCAGCTCGCGGGCGCGGCCGGGGCGGCGGGCGAAGGCCACGGGGAGCAGGAGAACGGCGAGCACCAGCGTGGCCACCGCGTACAGCCGGTCTCGGAGCCGAGGTGGGAGGGTGTGTGGTTCGTCCATGGCGACTTACCATGGGCGGCGAATGTGCGCGCGCCGTCCGTCATATGTCATGGTTCGACGACGCCCGTGTCGGCTGGTCAGCGCCGGCCGGATCGTGACACGACCATGACATGACGCGGACCGTGCGGGCACACGACCGGTCGATAGTGGAGGGGTTGACCGGCAGGTGGGATGACGGAGTGTGCCTTTGAGACAGGGCGGCGGATCGCGCGTGTTGCTGATCGAGGATGATCCCGCCGTGCGGGAGGGCCTTGAGCTGGCTCTGAGCCGGCACGGCCACCGGGTGCGCGCGGTGGAGTCCGGCGAGCAGGGGCTGGAGCGGCTACGTGCGGATCCTCCGGACGTCGTCGTGCTCGACCTGATGCTGCCCGGCATCGACGGGTTCGAGGTGTGCCGCCGCATCAGGGCGGCCGGCGACCTGCCGATCATCATGCTGACCGCGCGGGGCGACGACTTCGACGTGGTGGCCGGGCTGGAGGCGGGCGCCGACGACTACGTGGTCAAGCCGGTGCAGCCGCGGGTGCTGGAGGCGCGCATGCGGGCGGTGCTGCGGCGCGTCGGCCGCGAGCAGGCGGAGCTCGAGCGCTACCGCGACCTGACCATCGACCGCGCGGGGCTGGTGGTGACCAAGCGCGGCGAACCGGTCAGCCTCGCTCCGACCGAGCTGCGCATGCTGCTGGAGCTGTCCGGCACGCCAGGACGCGTGCACAGCCGCCAGCAGCTGCTCGAGTCGGTGTGGGAGCACGGTTACTTCGGCGACTCGCGGCTGGTGGACGCGTGCGTGCAGCGGTTGCGCGCCAAGATCGAGGACGACTCGGCGGCGCCGGTGTACGTGCAGACCGTCCGCGGGTTCGGCTACCGGTTCGGGCCCGTGTAGATGGCGGTGGCGTCCTTGGGGTTGCGTGCCCGGCTGCTGTCGGCGTTCGTGCTGCTGTGTGTGGTGACGGCGGCGGCGGTGGCCGGCATCGGCTACGTCAAGGCGCGCAACGAGATCCTGCAGCGGGCCCAGGACGCCGCCGTGGACGCGATGCGCGACCGGCTGGCGACGCTGTTCCCGCTGGTCACCGACACGCCCGGCCAGGACGACCTCGCGAGGATCGCCGCCGGCCTGCACGACACCAACTCCTCGGCGGTCGCCTTCTTCCGCGGGCAGCGCTCGCCGGGCCGCCCTGTCCCCCCGCCGGGACGATGGCGGTCCGGCGGGCCGCCGCCGAAACCGGACCTGGATGAGGCGGACATTCCTGCCGAGCTGCGGCGTACGGTCGCCGCCGGCACGATGGCGTGGCAGCGGGTGACCTGGCGGGGCCGGCCTCTGCTGATCATCGGCGCGCCGCTGCTGATCGCCGAGCCGGACGGGACGACCCGCAACTCCGGCATCGAGGTCTACACCGCGCACAGCCTGCTGCCCGAGCAGCGCAGCATCGACGGGCTCGCCCTGTGGGCGTGGCTCACCGGCGCGGCGGCGCTGGTGTTCGCGGTCGTGCTCGGCATGGTGGCCACCCGTGGCGTGCTGCGCCCGGTGCGCGAGCTGGGGTGGGCGGCGCGGCTGCTGGGCCAGGGCGAGCTGCGGACGAGGATCGCGGTACGCGGCTCCGACGAGCTGGCCGACGTGGCCCGTACGTTCAACGACACCGCCGCCGAGCTGGAACGGCACGTCGAGCAGCTGCGCGCGATGGAGGCCGACGCCCGCAGGTTCGTGGCCGACGTCTCCCACGAGCTGCGGACGCCGCTGGCCGCGCTGACGGCGGTCGCCGACGTGCTGGACGAGGAGGCGGCCGGGCTGCCCGAGCCCGCCGGGCGGGCCGCGCGGCTGGTCAGCCAGGAGACGCTCAACCTGACCGGGTTGGTGAACGACCTCATCGAGATCAGCCGCTTCGACTCAGGCGTCGCGGCTCTCGCGCTGAACGACGTGGACGTGGCCGAACTGGTCCACGCCACGCTGCGGACGCGCGGCTGGACCGAGTCCGTGCAGACCGACCTGCCCGCCGGGGTGACGGCCCGCCTGGACCCCCGCCGCGTGGACGTCATCCTCGCGAACCTGGTCGGCAACGCCCTGCGCCACGGCGAACCCCCGGTGTCGGTACGCCTGTCCGCCGATCCCTCGTCCGTCACCCTCGACGTCCGCGACCACGGCCCCGGCCTGGACATGGGGGTGCTCCCCCACGTCTTCGACCGCTTCTACAAGGCCAGCGCGGCCCGCGCCAGATCCGAGGGCAGCGGCCTGGGCCTGGCGATCGCCCGCGAGAACGCCCGCCTCCACCAGGGCGACCTGACCGTCGTGAACGCCCAGGACGGCGGCGCCCGCTTCACCCTCCATCTTCCCCGCACCCCTGCCGAACAGGATGGCGGTGCCGAGTGACCAGGACACTGAGGAGACTGGCGACGGCGCTGGTGCTGGTCGCCGTCGCGGGATGTGGGGTGCGGCCGAGTGACGTGATCCCCGTGGGCCCGCCGCCGAGCGGCGCCGTCGCGCCGGCCAGGGCGACCAGGCTCTACCTGGTGAAGGACGACCAGCTGCAGGCGGTGACCCGTTCCCGGGGCCGGTGGCATCCGGCGGACGTCCTGGCGGTGCTCGCCGACGGCCCGACGGCGAAGGAGCAGGCGCAGGGCTACACCACGGACATCCCGCTGGACGCGGCCCCGTTCACGGTCGTCTCCGAGCCGGGCGGCCGCCTGGTGGTGACCAGGTTGGGCTCGTCCGGCGAGCTGTCGGAGCTGGCCGTCGGTCAGATCGTGTGCACGGTCGCCGCCCTGCTGCCGGGCGGCGACGGCGAGATCACGGTCGCGGACGCCGAACCGGCCGTGGACCCCCGGACCTGCCCGAGGTGACCGCGAGCGCCGCACGCTGAGCGGCGCTGAGCCGGTCAGGCGCCGCCTCGACGGCATACGTCCCACACCCCGGCCGCTTCAGGACGAGCGGCCAGGAGAGGTCAGGACGCCGCCCGGCCACGTCCAGTGCATCGGCGGCCCGCTGAGCAGGCCAGCCCAGCGCCTCCGCGAGGGCGTCGACGGTGAGCGGCCGAGCAGCATGCACAAGGGCCGCGATCACCGTCATCGCGTCGCTCACCGCGGCGCCGCCGAAACCGCGACCGGGGCGGCCCCCGTGGTCAGCGCCGTGGTCAGCGCCGTGGTCAGCGCCGTGGTCAGCGCCGTGGTCAGCGCCGTGGTCAGCGCCGTGGCCGCCGCCGTGACCGCCGCCGTGACCGCCGCCGTGACCGCCGTCATGGTGCTGCTGGTCGTCGCCGTCCATGTGGTGGCTGATCCGGGCGAAGAACCGACCCATGGCGCGGAGCCTGGTGCCGGGTGGGGTTTCGGGGCCGAGCAGGTGCATTCCGCGTTGTGCGGCCTCGGCGACGCGGGCGTGGGCGCCGGTGTCGGCGCGCCAGACGCGGTGCCAGACGTCGTCGTCCACCCGGTAACGCTCGCGGCGCCCGCCCGGGTCCTTACCGCGTTCGACCAGCTCGACCGCTTCGAGGTAGCCGATCGCCTTGGACACCGAGGCCGGGCTGACCCGTAACCGGCGGACGAGGTCGGCGGAGGTCAGGCTGCCGGAGTCGGTGAGGAGCAGGCTGACGAACACCCGGGAGGCCATCCGGGGCAGACCGGTGCCGGCCAGCAGGACGCCGAACTCGTCGGCGAAGTGCCGCGCCGCCTCGCTCTGCCGCACGTCGGGCGCGGCGACGGAACGTTTTCCTGGCCGCCGGATGCGCCGCTCGGTGTCCTGCTGGGCGCGATCAGGGTCGTAGCCGGACGGGCCGCCGTTGCGGGCCACCTCGCGGGTGACGGTGGAGGTCGCCCTGCCGAGCCGCCGCCCCATCTCGGCGTATTCGAGACCGCCGGCCAGCCAGGCGGCGATGTTCCTGCGGTCTTCGTGGGTCAGCCTGCCTCCGGCCATCGAGGCTCCTCCTCCCTTGCGTTCACTCACCCTACATTGCAACGAAGGCAACGGTGCGATTGCATTCACCAGCAGTACTACTGCAACGATTCCCAGAAAACGGCCTATCTGATTTCATTGATGAGCAAATGCAACGTAGCCTTTCTCCATCTCGAAAGGAGAGGCTCCATGTGGAACAGCGTGCGGGCGAGGATAGAAGAGCTCCTCGCCGACTACCGGATCCCGAGCGCCGCGATCGGCGTCTGGCAGGACGGGCAGATCACCGACCTCGCGGCCGGCGTAAGGAACGCGGTGACCCGCGAGCCGGCGCGGCCCGACACCGTCTACCAGTGCGGTTCCATGACGAAGACCTGGACCGCCCTCGCCTTCATGCAGCTCGTCGACGAAGGCAAGGCCGACCTGGACGAGCCGGTACGCACTCATCTGCCCGCCTTCCGGGTCGCCGACCCGGAGGTCAGCGAAGGTCTCACCCCTCGCCACCTCCTCAACCACACGAACGGCATCGAGGAGGCGTACGGCGACCCGGGCGAGGACGACGACGTCTACGAGCGCATGGTCGCGAACATCGCCGGAGCCCCCCAGGTCTTCCCCCTGGGCCACACCCACGGCTACAGCGCGGCCCTCGGGTACGCGATCCTCGCCCGCGTCATGGAGGTCATCGACGGCGAGCGGTGGGACGCCGTCATGCGGCGCCGCCTCTTCGCCCCCCTGGGCCTGACCGGCACCAGCACCGGGCCGGCCGACCCGGACCGCGCCTCGACGGGCCACCTGGTCGGCCCCGACGGCCCCGTGATCTCGCCCGTGCCCCGGCTGCCGCGCGCGTTCGGCCCCGGCGGCGGCATCAGCTCGACCGCCAGGGACGTGCTGACGATGGCGCACGTCCTGCTCGACGGCGGCAGGGCGCCGGACGGCACCCGCGTCCTGTCGGAGCAGGCCATCACGACGATGCTGGAGTCACGTGTCCCCGTGCCCGACGCGTACGGCTTCGGGCCAGAATGGGCGCTCGGCCTCATGGTGAGCGACTGGCACGGCCGGACGGTCTACGGACACGACGGCAGCACCGTCGGCCACAGCGCCCGGCTGCGCATGATCCCGGACGCGGGCCTCGCCCTGGTGCTGCTGACCAACGCCGGTCCGCGGGAGGCGTTCTTCAGGGAGGTGTGCGACGCCATCCTCCCCGAGCTGGGCGGCCCCGCCATCCCGGAGCTGCCCCGTCCGACGACGGAAAGCCCGTCACGGTACGAAGGCGTCTACGAGCGCCCCGGCACCCGCTACACCCTCTCGGCGGAGGACGGGCGGCCGCGCCTGACGTACACGGTGCACCCGGCGCTCACCGCCGAGCCCGAGCAGCGCATCTGCGAGCTGCTCCCCGTCGACGACACGCAGTTCCTGGTCATCGACCCGGTCGAAGACCCCTGGACCATCGCCCTGTTCGACGTCCGCGACGGCGTCCCGCAGTACCTGCACGCGGACTGCCGGGTCTTCCCGCGCGCGCCGGACAAGGGCGCGGGCGTGCACGTCGTGGCGGTCTCCACGGTCAGCGACGCCGACCGGTTCTGGGACGCACTGAAGTCGGCGTACGGGCAGCTCCCGCGCGGCGCCGCGTGGACGGTAGCGGTCGCCGGCACGGCGTCAGGAGCTTCGTCGAGCGGCACGTCGGCCCCTACGCCACCACGGAGTACTTCGAGGCGGACGCCGCCAACGCCGTGGGGCTGCCGGCTGTTTGACGCACGTTATCCGGAGGGATAACTTTATCCGCATGGATAAGCACCGGGCGGCGACAGCGGCGCGCAAGGAGCAGATCACCCGCACCGCCATCACCCTGCTGGCCGGGCGCGGCTACCGGGCGACCACCTTCGAGGCGATCCGCACCGAGGCCGGGCTCAGCAGCAAGCGGCTGATCACCTACCACTTCTCCGGCAAGGACGAGCTGCTCGCGGCCGTGGCCGACCAGATCGTGGCCGACAGCGAGCGCTACATGCTGGCCGCGCTGGACGGCGTGACCGGCGCCCGCGAGCTGCTCGCCGCCGTCATCAGGGCGAACGTGCGGTTCATCGCCGACCACCCCCAGGAGGTGGAGGCACTGCGGCAGATCCTGCTCAACGGCGGCCTGAGCGACTACGAGCGCCACGACGTCCACTCCCAGGAGCGGCTGGCCCGCCTGCTCGACATGGGACAGCAGACCGGCGCCTTCCGCCCGTTCGACACACGGATCATGGCGGCGGCGCTGCGGGCCTCGATTGACGGCGTGGCGCCGCTCATCGCCGACGGCGTGGACCCCGGCCTCTGCGCGAACGAACTGGTGGAGCACTTCGACCGCAGCACCCGGCAGAACGGAAGGGCCTGACGATGACCACCACAGAGCATGCCGGGCGGACGTACGTCGTCACCGGGTCGGCGTCGGGCATCGGCGCAGCGACCGCGGCCCTGCTGCGCGAGCGCGGCGCCACCGTGATCGGCTGCGACCTCGACGGCGCCGGCGTCCGCGCCGACCTGTCCACCCCCGAGGGGCGGCGGTCGCTGGTCGAGCAGGTGAGCGCGCGCGGGCCGATCGACGCCGTGCTCGCCGTGGCGGGCGGCGGTAAGACGGGGCTGCTGGAGACGAACTTCTTCGGCGCCGTCGCGACGCTCGAAGGGCTGCGCCCGCTGCTGGCGCGCAGCGCGGCGCCCAGGGCCGTGGCGGTGTCGTCCACGTCCTCACTGGAGCCCGCGGACGGGCGCATCATGAAGGCGTGCCTCGACGGGGACGAGGACGCCGCGCTCGCCCTGCTGCGTGCCGAGCCGGACATGGGCGGCCCGTCCGGCGCCTACGGCATCGCCAAGCGGGCGCTGAACGGCTGGGTGCGCAGGGCCGCGCCCGCACCCGCGTGGGCGGGGTGCGGCATCGCGCTCAACGCCGTCGCGCCGGGCGTCGTGGACACGCCCGCCGCCGCGTACATCACGGAGAACGACGAGGTGCGCCGCGCCGTGCAGGCCGTGGCGCCGCAGCCCTACGGCGGCTTCCCCGGGCGGCCCGAGTGGGTCGCCGAGCTGATCTGCTGGCTCGCCGGGCCGGCCAACAGGTTCGTCACCGGCCAGATCGTCTTCGCCGACGGCGGCGCCGAGGCGACGCTGCTCGGGGACCGTCACTGGAGCTGACGTCACCGCCCCGCCGGGGCCAGGAAGGGCAGCACCACCTCGGCCATCTCGTCGGGGACCTCCTCGGCGAGGTCGTGCCCGGCGTCGAAGACGTGTCCGGTGACGTCGTCGGCGAACATTCGCAGCTGGGTCTCGTTCCGCTCGCCGATGAAGGCGGAGCCGCCGAGCGCCAGCACCGGGATGTCGAGCCTGCGCCGCGCCGCCTGCCGGTTCTGCTCGGCGTCCACGAGCATGGCCCGGTAGATCGCGAGCATCGCGCGGATGCCGCCGGGCATGGAGTAGCAGCGCACGTACTCCTCGATGGCGTCGGGGGTGGCGCTGTCGGGCCGACTGCGCTCGTTCTTGATCATGTACGTGATCAGCTCGCGCTCGTGCCCGGCGATCAGCATCTCGGGCACGTCGGGCTGGAAGTAGAAGCCGAGGTGCCACAGGTGCAGGCCACTGGCGACGTTCTCGGGGGTGAGCGCCGTGTGGTCCTCGAAGCCGTACCCGGGGAACAGCGCCTCGGCGAAGACCAGGGAGGTGACCTGGTCGCGGTGCCGGGCGGCGAGCTGGTAGCCGATCACCGCTCCCCAGTCCTCGCCGATCACCGCGTAGGCGTCGTGGCCGAGGTGGGCCATGAGGGCGGCGATGTCGTCGCTCATGGTGGCGGAGTCGTAGCCGCCGGCGGGGCGGGCGGAGTCGCCGAGCCCGCGCAGGTCGGGGACGACGACGGTGTGGTGGGGCGTCAGCTTCGGGACGAGGTGACGCCAGTGGTAACCCGTCTTGGGCACGCCGTGCAGGAGCACCACGGCGGGGCCTGATCCCGCGGTGCGGTAGTGCAGGCTCGTGCCGTTGGCGGGGGCGCGGCCCGTACGGACGGGGTCGCCGCGGTGGTCGTACATCATCGTCGATGAAGCCTTTCTGGATCGTATGTTACAGATTCAGGGCAGAAAAAACTCACTCGAGGACGCCCAGGGCGACCTCCACGAGTGGCTCAAGGGCACGGGCGTCGGGGGTCACCTTCGAGCCGACCAGCAGCCCGTTGAGGAACGTCACCAGGAAAGCCGCGAGAGTTTCTGGGTCGTGCCGCGACGCCAGCTCGCCGCGCTCCGCCGCCGCCCGCAACAGGGTGGCCAGCGCCTCCTGGTTGGCGGCCAGCACGTCGCGGACGATGCGCCCGGTCGGCTGGTCGTGCGGCAGGCGCTCGGTCGCGGCGTTGATGAGCAGGCAGCCCCGGCCGCCGCCCTCGACGGCGACGCGGACCCGCTCGGTCAGCAGCGCGCGGACGGCCGCGCGGACGTCGGACTCGCGTTCGAGCGTGCGCAGCGCGGCGGTCGCGTACGTGATGCGATAGTGCTCAAGCGCGGCCCGGTAGAGGCCGTCCTTGTCGCCGAAGGCGGCGTAGATCGAGCCCTGCCCCAGCCCGAGGTGCCGGGTCAGGTCGCGGATGGAGGTGGCCTCGTATCCCCGCGTCCAGAACAGGTCCATCGCCCGGGCCACCACCGCGTCGGTGTCGAACCCCCTGGTCCTTGCCATGGGATCCACCGTAGCCTATCTGGATCGATCGTTCAAATATGCTAACAGGAATGTCTTTGACCAGGGGAAGGTTGAAGCCTGCATGAAGAAGATCGGCTTTCTGAGCTTCGGGCATTGGTCGGAGTCGCCGTATTCGAAGGCGCGCAGCGCGTCCGACACCCTGCTGCAGTCCATCGAGCTGGCGGTGGCCGCCGAGGAGCTCGGTGCCGACGGCGCCTACTTCCGGGTGCATCACTTCGCCCAGCAGCTCGCCAGCCCGTTCCCGCTGCTGGCCGCCGTCGGCGCGCGGACCAGCCGGATCGAGATCGGCACGGGCGTCATCGACATGCGCTACGAGAACCCGCTCTACATGGCGGAAGACGCGGGCGCCGCCGACCTGATCGCGGGCGGGCGACTGCAGCTCGGCATCAGCCGCGGATCACCCGAGCAGGTCATCGACGGCTGGCGCTACTTCGGCTACGCCCCGGCCGAGGGCGAGACCGAGGCGGACATGGCCCGCAAGCACGCCGAGGTCTTCCTGAAGGTGCTGGAGGGAGAGGGGTTCGCCGAGCCGAACCCGCGGCCGATGTTCCCCAACCCGCCCGGCCTGCTGCGCCTCGAACCGCACTCCGAGGGGCTGCGGCGGCGCATCTGGTGGGGCTCCAGCTCGAACGCCACCGCGCGCTGGGCCGCCGGGCTCGGCATGCACCTCATGAGCTCCACGCTCAAGGACGACGAGAACGGCAAGCCGTTCCACGTCCAGCAGGCCGAGCAGATCCAGGCCTACCGTGAGGCGTGGAAGGAGGCAGGGCACGAGGGCGAGCCGCGCGTGTCGGTGAGCCGGTCGATCATGCCGATCGTGAACGACACCGACCGCGCGTACTTCGGGCACGAGCGCACCAGCTCCGACCAGGTCGGCTTCATCGACGCCACCACCAGGGCCATCTTCGGGCGCACGTACGCCGCCGAGCCCGACGTGCTGGTCAAGGAGCTGGCCGGCGACGAGGCGATCGCCGCCGCCGACACGCTCCTGCTGACCGTGCCCAGCCAGCTCGGCGTCGACTACAACGCCCACCTGCTGTCCTCCCTGCTGACCCACGTCGCCCCGGCGCTCGGCTGGCGCTGAGGGCGAAGACGAGCCCGGCCCGCGGCGAGTGAGCCCTGCTTTCTGTCGGTCCCGCCGCGCACAATCGCCTTGTGCTGGTGCTGGTGCTGATGCGGGGAGGCGTCATGGCGAGGGGCTCCAAGCGAAGGAAGCGGGGCGCGGGGCGGCGGCAGGGGTCGATCGCGGCGGCCGGCGCGGTGGGCGTCGCGGTCGTGTGGTTCGCCCGGGAGCATCCCGGGTGGGCCGTCGCGATCGGGGGCCTGCTGGCGGTGCTGTTCGTCGGCGGGCTGGTGCTGCGGCACCGGATGATCGAGGCGGAACGGCGGCGCTTCCTGGCCGCCAACGCCGAGCTTGAGCGCGTCGATCGCATGACGGGGCGCGCGTTCGAGCACCTCGTCGCCGAGCGGATGATCGCCGACGGGTTCCGCCAGGTCCGCGAGCGCGGCGGCGCCGGCGACGGCGGGGTCGACATCACCGCCGTCGCCCCCGGACACGGCCGGATCGCCGTCCAGTGCAAGCGGTACGCCAAGACGGTCGGCGCGCCCGACGTGCGCAACTTCCTGGGCGCGCTGGCCAACACCTTCGCCGGCCACAAAGGCGTCCTGGTCACCACCAGCACCCTCACCCGCCAGGCCAGGCAGGAGGCGTTAGGCGCGCGCGAGCCCCTGATCCTCGTCGAACGCGACCACCTGGCCGACTGGCTCCTGGGCAAGGCCCCGTTGCTGCCCGGCACCCGCCCGGCCAAGGGCCTGCAACCGACCGGCGACGAGACCCCTGCGGGGTGAACGGACGCGCGCGAGGGCTGCGGCGTGGCGGGCTGCGGGCCGTCGGTCGTGAGGCGGTCAGCCTGGGGGCGTCAGGCCTGGGGCGGTCAGCCTGGGGGCGGTCGGTCGTTGGACGGTCAGTCGTGGTGGGGCTGTTCGTCGGTCCAGCCCGCCGAGTGGACGACGAGCTGCGCCAAGGGAGTGCCCGGCCCCAGCCCGCGGAACGACCCGTACTTGAGCAGCAGCTCGGTGGAGTCGTCCAGCTGACGGGGGCCGTCACGTGGGGGGCCTGGTCATCGATCGCCTCTCGACGAGGTGGGCTGTGTCAGTGGGTATAGTCGGCAGCCCCCTCGCTTTCACGGACTCCCGTGGGCGGCCTATCCGGCCTCCTGGAGGCGTGCGGCGACGCGTAGGGCCGGTGCATGAGCGCCACGTCGGCAGGGTCGTCGCGCAGGTGGCGGGGCTGCTCGCCGATGCCGCACAGCACCACCTCGGCCTCGGCCGCGCCGGGTTCCGCCGCGTGCGCGTCGAGAAGCCGGCTCAGCACGTCGCTGGAGGTGCCGGCCTTGGCGACCGGCACCAGCCGCTCCCCCGGCCCTGCGGCGGCGCGGCGGGTGCGGCGGTGACGGGGTCGAACGCGGTACGTCCCTCACGCGGCAGCACCTGATGACCGACGGCGGTGAGGGCGACGCCGAGCGGGCGCTCGGCAGGATCGTCGGCATGACGGACGCGTTCGGCGTGCCGCTGGACGTGAGCAGCGACAGCGGCGTCACCGGCCGCCACTTCGCCGGCACGTTCATGGAGGACGCCGGCGCCCTGTCGTGGTGAGCAGGAGCCGCCGCTGAGGGATCGAGTTTCTCCTGCTCGACCGCATAGGATCATGTTCTCGCCATCGGGTGGCTGTGCGTTCACGAGGGGAGGCGGCGTGCGCCGGCATCACGTCGACGTCCCCGCCAGGCCACCGGCAGCCGTCCATGGCCGAGAGCGACCACGTGGTCACGCCGGCCACGCCTCCTCACCCCCCGGAGAACACCATGACGCCGGCCCTCGAGATCAGCGGGCTGACCAAGCGCTTCGGCGACACCCTCGCCGTCGACGCCATCGACCTCACCGTCCCGCCCGGCTCGTTCTTCGGCCTGGTCGGCCAGAACGGCGCGGGGAAGACCACCACCTTGTCCATGGCGGTCGGCCTGCTGCGGCCCGACGCCGGTGGCGCCCGCATCTTCGGCCAGGACGTCTGGTCGGAGCCTGAGCGGGCCAAGGCCCTCGTCGGGGTGCTGCCCGACGGGCTGGCCATGCCCGAGCGGCTGACGGGGCGTGAGGTGCTGACGTACCTCGGCCTGTTACGCGGCCTGGACAAGGACGTGGTGGCGCGGCGAACCGGCGACCTGCTGGACGTGCTGGAGCTGGACGGCGCGGACAAAACGCTGATCATCGAATACTCGACCGGCATGCGCAAGAAGATCGGGCTGGCGACGGCGCTGCTGCACGCGCCGCGGCTGCTGGTGCTCGACGAGCCCTTCGAGGCCGTGGACCCGGTCTCGGCCGCCACGATCAAGACGATCCTGCGCGGCTTCGTGGCGGGCGGCGGCTCGATCGTGCTGTCCAGCCACGTGATGGCGCTGGTCGAGCAGCTGTGCGACCGCGTCGCGGTGATCGACAAGGGCCGGGTGGCGGCGGCCGGCACGCTGCAGGAGGTACGCGGCGCGCGCACGCTGGAGGACACCTTCGTCGAGCTCGTCGGCGACCCGGGCGACGGCGTCAAGGAGTTGTCGTGGCTGTCGAGCTGACCATGGCCCGCATGAAGGTCGCCCTGCTGCGGCACGAGCTGCGCGGCCAGCGGGCCCAGACGGCCGGCACGGGCGCGACGCTCGGCCTGCTGCTCGCGGCGGGCACGGTCTACCTTGCCCTCACCGACCTCGACCTGCTGGCCGCCGCCTACGCGGCCTGGCTGCTCGGCTGGATCCTCGGCCCTGTCTTCATGGGCGGCGGGGACGAGACGTTGCGTCCGGAGTACTTCTCGCTGCTCGGCCTGCCGCCGCGCCGGCTGGCGGGCGGCCTGCTGGTGGCGGCCTTCGTCGGGATCGCGCCGCTGGTCAGCCTGGTCGCCCTGACCGGGCTCGTGGTGGCGGGAGCGCGGCTCGGCGTGGCGAACGCGCTGGTGGCGGTGCCGGCGATGGCGTTGCAGCTGGCGGTGATCGTGCTGCTGTCGAAGGTGATCGTGGCGCTGGTCGGCCTGGCGGTGCGGACGCGTCCTGGCGCGATCGCCTCGGGACTGCTCAACGGCGCGGTCCTGGCGGCGCTCGGCCAGGTCTGGGTGTTCATGGTGCTCTTCGACGAGACCGGCGTGCCCGCCGCGGTGTGGTACATGCCCTCCGGGTGGGGGCTGCTGGCCGTCCAGGGCCGGTGGTGGGCGCTCGTGGCGCTGGCCGTGCTGGTGGTGCTGCTGCTGGGCGCGTGGGCCGCGCTGCTCGGTGAGCGGGCCGGCGCCGTGCGGCGGTCGGGGCGGGCCAGGCGGCCGATGACGGCAGGCGGCGCGACCGGCGCCGTCGTCGCCAAGGAGCTGCGTACGTGGTCGCGCGACCTGGTGCGCAACCACCAGCTGACCTTCGCCCTGTCCTACGGCGTCTGCTTCGCCGCCAGCCCGCTGCTGCTCGGCTGGTACGACCTGCTGCCGTACGCGGGGCCGATCTTCGTCGTGATGGCGGCGGCCATGACCGCCAACGTCTACGGCACCGACGGCACCGCGCTGTGGCTGACGTTGATGATGCCCGGTGTCAGCGACGTGCGGGGCCGTCAGCTGGCCTGGCTGGCGGCGCACGCGCCGGTGGCGATCGTGCTGACCGTGGCGTTCACCGCCGTGGCCGGCGGGCCGTGGCCGCTCGTGCTGGCGCTGCTGCCCGCGCTGCTCGGCGGCGCGGCGGGACTGGTGCCGCTGGTGTCGGTGCACCTGCTGGTGCCCGGCACCGATCCGCACCGCCGCGCGGGCAACCCGCTGCGCATCAGCGAGGACGACGGCGGGCTGACCGGGCTGGCCTACCTGATGCTCGTGCTGGTCCTGCTCGCCGGGCTGCCGGCCGGGCTGGTGGCCTACTGGTACGGGTGGGCCGGCCTGGCCGTCGGTGTCGTGACCGGGGTGCTGTGCTGGTGGGGGTTCGGCCGGCTGGCGGAGCGGCGGCTGCGCTCGCGCGGCACCGAGCTGCTCGACGTCATGCGGACCGGCCGCCGGGCGCGGACGAGCATGACGTCCCGCTTCGAGGGGCTGTCCATGACCCGCAGGACGATCGCGGGGTGGTGCTTCGGCCTCGGCGCCGTCCCGCTGGTGCCCCAGGGCATCGTCGCCGCCTCCTTCGTGGCCGGCGGCACGGTGCGCCACAGCTGGTTCCTGGCGACGTACATGGAGCCTGGGCTGCGCTACCCCGTGGCGGGCGGCTTCATCCTGCTCGGGCTGGCCATGTACGGCGCGGGCTACTGGGCCGTCAGGCCCGCCGTGACCCGGCGGGACCCGCGCTGACTCACGGCCGTTCCGGCTCCGCGGTGGCGAGGGCGAACGTCGCCACCGCGCCCGCGATGAGACACCCGACGCCGAGCCCGAGCAGCAGGCCGGGCTCGGCGAGGAGGGCCAGGACCAGGCCCGCGACCAGGGTGACGACGGCGAACCCGCCGAGCCGGCGGCGGCCCGCGCGGCGCTCGGCGGCGAACCCGGTACGGCGCTCGGCCTCTCCCGGGGCGCCGTGGTCGAGGTCGCCGCGCAGGAACAGCCGGAACAGCAGGATCAGCGAGGGCAGCAGCACGACCGCGCCCGCCGCGACCGCGACGACGATCGCCCGCAGCGTCGGCGTCCCCGCGGCGGCCTGGTCGAGCGTGAGGCCGGGCAGGAAGCGGGGCCGCTGCGCCAGCGCCCACCCGGCGATGACGGCCGCCACCGCGAGCGCGGCCGACGCGCGGGCCGGCTCGAAGCGTTCGCGCCACACCAGCAGCAGAGTCGCGATGCCGGCCAGACCGGAAAGAGCGACCATGACGGCGCCCCACCCGGTGGTCAGCCCGGTGAACAGCGCGGGCGCGTCGAAGCGGGCCACGATGAGGCCGGCCAGCGCCAGCGCGCCTGCGCAGCCGCCCGCCGCGAGCGCGCGGACGCGGAAGTCGTGCTCCAGGCGGGGCGAGCCGGCCCTGCGCGCGTCGGCGGCGAGGTAGACGGCGGCCAGGTAGCCGCCGGCGGCGACGGCGAGCGCGCCGATGAGCAGCGAGGTGGGGTTCAGCCAGCTGGTGACCAGGTCGCCCGCGGCGTTGCCCACCGGGACGCGTCCCGTGGCGATCGCGCCCGCGACCGTGCCCAGCGCGAACGGGGTCAGGATCGAGGAGAGCGCGAACAGGTACTCGATCGGCCGCTCGCCGGGCGCGCCTTCGAGCCGGCCGCGCAGCGCGTACGCGGCGCCGCGCAGGATGATGCCGACCGCGGCGGCGAACAGCGGCACCGCCAGCGTCGAGGTGATCGACCCGAACGCCACCGGGTACGCCGTCCAGCACACCACCAGCACGAAGATCAGCCAGACGTGGTTGGCCTCCCACACCGGCCCCATCGCGTGCCTGGCGTGGTGCCGCATCGCCCGGTGCCCCGTCTCGCCCCGGCCGGCCAGCAGCGTCCAGAGGCCGGCGCCGAAGTCCGCGCCGGCGAGCACGGTGTAGGCGGCCAGACCGGCCAGGATGAAGATCATCGGCAGCTCAGTCACGGTGGTCCGCCTCGATCGGGACGCGGCTGAAGCGGTGCAGCAGCCACGCGACGCCGCCGGCCAGCCCCAGGTAGACCACGATGAGGGTGCCGTAGCCGAGCGGGATGCCGGGCGCGCCGGTGACGGCCTGACTCGTGCGCATGACGCCGTACACGATCCAGGGCTGGCGGCCGACCTCGGTGGTGACCCAGCCGCAGATGAGCGCGACCACCGCCAGCGGGCCCGCGGCCACGACCGCGCGGTGGAACCAGCGGGAGCGGGGCAATCGGCCGTGCCGCAGCCTGGTGTAGAGGTGGATGACGCTGAGCAGGCTGAGTAGCAGGCCGATGCCGACCATGGCCTGGAAGGCCAGCCGGACGACGTTGACCGGCGGCTGGTCGGCCACCGGCACGGCGTTCAGGCCGGTCACGGTGGCGTCGGGGTCGTGGAAGGCCAGCAGCGACAGCAGGCGCGGGATGGCGACGCCGTACCTGACCTCCTCGCCGTCGTACCAGCCGAGCAGGTGCTCGGGGGCGCCGCTGGTGGTGCGGCCGAGCCCTTCCAGCGCGGCCAGCTTGACGGGCTGGTGCTGGGCGACCTCGCGGGCGGCCCAGTCGCCGACGATCACCTGCACGGGCGCGGCGACCGCCGCCGCCGACAGCGCGATCGTCAGCGCGGTACGCCGGTAGCGGTCGCGGCGGCCGCGCAGGAAGCCCCACGCGTACGGGACGGCGACCAGGAAACCGGCGACGACGAACGCGGCGACGTACATGTGGACGAACTCGTGCCAGAAGAACCCGTTGCCGAACAGCGCCTCCCACGGCCTGGCATCGACCACCCGGCCGTCGCGCAGGGTGAAGCCGGCCGGGTGGTTCATCCAGCCGTTGACGGAGATGACGAACAGCGAGCCTGCGACGCCCGCGAGCGCCACGGGGATGCCGGACAGGAAGTGCGGCAGCGGGCGCAGCCGGTCCCAGCCGTACACGTAGATCGCGATGAAGATCGCCTCGGTGAAGAACGAGAAGCCCTCCAGCGTGAACCCCAGCCCGAACACCTCGCCGAAGCCCGCCATCCAGGCGGGCCACAGCAGGCCCAGCTCGAAGCTGAGGATCGTCCCGGTGACCACGCCGATCGCGAACAGCGCCAGCATCACCTTGGCCCACCGCCGGGCCAGCGTGCGATACAGCGGGTCGCCGCTACGCAGGTGGCGCCACTCGCAGAACAGCACCATGGCGGGGAAGGCGATGCCGAAGCACACCAGCGGGATGTGCACGGCGAGCGACAGCGCCTGCATCTGCCGCGCCTGGAACAGGTACTCCTGGTCGATCGCGCCCAGCACTGTGATCGTGCCGCTCATGTCGTCTCTTCACCCCTGTCCGGACCCCGGAGATCGACACTATAAGCAGCCTTTCGTCACCGTCCGTGAGACTCGCCGGTCGGAGTGGCGGGTCCAGGTCGGCCGGATGGGTGGCCCCGGCGGTCGGAGACGCCTGCCCGGCCTTTGGCCGGTCCGCCACTACCATTCCGCCATGTCTTTCGATCTTGCTCTTCATCTCACCACGGTGATGATGTACGTCATCCTCGTGGCTCTTCCGCTGATGATCGCGACGCTGGCCGTTCCTGCCGCGCTGTTCTCCGCTCCGCGTCACCGCCACGAGCGGATCCGCCGCAGGGCCGTCACCCTGGGGCTGATCGTCTCGTCGGCGGGCGTCGCCGCCATGGGGCTCGGCGCGTGGCTGGCGCGTGAGGATTCCCGCTACGGAATCATGGAGTTCGCCGGGATGCTGGTGATGACCCTCCTCGGTGCGGGCCTGCTCGTCGCCGGTCTCGGCCTGCTGCCTTCGCGGCTCCTGGAGCTCCTCGGCCCGCCCGCCGAACGGCTGCCGGTCCCCTTACGCCTGGCCGTCCGCGACCTGGCCCAGCGCCGAGCGGTGGCGGCGGTGGCCATCACGCTGACCATGATGGCCACCGCCGCCGGCATCGGGGTGACGGTGGTCGTGGCCGGCCAGACGACGCAGAGCAGAGCCGAGTACGTCCCCCTGGGCAAGCCGGGCACCTTGCTGGTCCGGTCGAATCCTCCGGTGCTGGGACCCTTCTCGGATGCCGACACGGCCACCGTCCGAGCGGCGATGGAGCGGGCACTGCCGGGCGTGCCGATCATCCAGAGCGAGGTCATCGCGGACATCGACTGGTACTTCAACGCCGAAGCGAAGAACGTAGAGATTCCTGAGGACGCCTTCTTCCCGACCCTGGCCATCGGTGACGAGAAGCTCCTGCGCTACCTCACAGGCGACCCGTCGACGCCCTACGACGAGGGCACGCCGGTGGTGATCACGTCAGCCGACGTGCCGGTCGGCTCGGTGGACATCGGCTACAAGCTCGACCAGAACGACGAGAGCACGCAGACCAAGACCGTCCCCGCGCTCCTCGTGCGGGCCACGGAACCGGGCGTGGAGACGATCTTCGTCCCCTCGGAACTCGTCCGCGACCTCGGCTACTCCCTGGCCACGAGCGAGCTGTTCGTCGACCCCGCCGTCCACCGGGCCACGCCCGGCGAGCAGCGGCGTCTCGACGACGCACTCGACGACGAGCTGGCCGAGATCCACGTCGAGCGCGGCTTCCAGGCGCCCATGGGCTGGGCGCCCTTCGCCGCCGCGTCGCTCGTCGCCGCGATCGCGTGCGCGCTGGCGGCGGGCTTCGGCGCGGCGGCCGACGTCCGCCAGGCCCGCGTCATGCGGCGGACCGGCATCGCGTTCCGGTGGTTCGGCGCCGCCCGCGCGGGAGTGACCGCCGTGTGCGGCACGGTGCTCGGCGCGGTCGCCGGTTGTACCGCCGGGATGTCGCTGCTGTGGCCGTTGACGGCGAGCACCTCGTGGGAGGACCCGCCGCGGGTCCCGTTCGAGACGCCCTGGCTCACGATCGCGGCGATCGTGATCGGCCTCCCCCTCATCGCCGCGGCTCTCGGTGCGCTCTTGGCCCGCCAGCGACCCTGACCGGCTCAGGCGGCGCGGCGGCACAAGGACGGCTGCTGGAGGGCGGGCGGCTGGTAGGCCTGGTCGAGCCTGCCGACGTCGGTGCCCGGCGGGACGATCTCGTCGATGCGGTCGAGCACGTCGGCGCTGAGCCGTACGTCCAGGCCGGCGAGCAGGTCGTCGAGGTGGGCCATGGTGCGCGCGCCGACCATCGCGGCGCTCACCCCGGGGTGTGCGGTCACGAACGCCAGCGCCAGGTGGTGGAGCGGCAGGCCGACCTCGCCGGCCAGCTCGGCGAACCGCTCGGCCGCCTCGATGCGGCGCTCGTCGTTGAGGTGCTTGAAGATGCCGGCGCGGCGCAGCTCGTTGGGCCGGCCGCGGCGGACGCGGCCGGTCAGCAGGCCCTGCCCGAGCGGCCCCCACACCAGGACGCCCAGGTGGTGGCGCTGCGCGACGGGCAGCACCTCGCGTTCGGCGGCGCGGTTGAGCAGCGAGTACGGCGGCTGCTCGGTGTGGAAGCGGGCCAGGCCGCGCCGCTCGGCCACCCACTGGGCCTCGACCAGGTCGGAGGCGGGCATGTTGGAGGTGCCGATCGCGCGGATCTTGCCCTCGCGGATGAGGTCGGTGAGCGCCGACAGCGTCTCCTCGATGGGGGTGCAGGGGTCGGGGACGTGCAGCTGATAGAGGTCGATGTGGTCGGTGCCGAGGCGGCGCAGGGAGTTCTCGACGGCGGTGCGGATCCAGCGGCGGGAGGCCCCTTGCCGGTTGGGGTCCTCGCCCATGGGGCGGCCGTACTTGGTCGCGAGCACGACGTCATCGCGCCGCCCCTTGAGCGCTCCGCCGACGACCTCCTCGGAGTCGCCGTAGGCGTCGGCGGTGTCGATGAGGTTGATGCCGGCGTCGAGCGCCTTGTGGATGACGCGGGCGGACTCGGCCGGATCCGGGTTGCCGACGGAGGTGGCGAACATCAGGGCACCGAGCCCGTACGAGCTGACCTTGATGCCGGTACGGCCGAGCGTGCGGTACTGCATGACGAACCTTTTCTTCCGGTGGATGAACCGGGATCCACTTTGGGGCGGGTCGGGCGGCGGCGGAAGAGACGTCCTTATCCGGGGACGTGCCGTCCCTGGCTACGCCACCACGGCATCGGGCATGGTGGAGGGGTGGACAGAGCGGAGCTGGCCGACTTCCTGCGCCATCGCCGTACCCGGCTGATGCCCGCCGACGTGGGCCTGTCGCGAGGCGCGCGGCGCCGCACGCCGGGGCTGCGCCGCGAGGAGGTGGCGCAGCTGGCCGGCATGTCCACCGACCACTACACGCGTCTGGAGCAGGCCAGGGGGTCGCGGCCGTCGCGCCAGATGCTCGCCGCCGTGGCCCGCGCGCTGCGGCTGTCGCGAGACGAGCGTGACCACCTGTTCTTCCTGGCCGGCGAGGAGCCGCCACGCGACCGTCCGGCCACCGAGCATGTGCGTCCAGGCCTGCTGCTCATCCTCGACCGGCTGGTGGACACGCCGGCGCAGGTGGTCAACGATCTGGGCGACGTGCTGGCGCAGAACGCGATGGGCAAGGCGCTGCACGGCGACGTGTCCGCCCTGCCGGAGGCTGAGCGCAACCTCATCTGGCGCTTCTTCGCCGTGCCCGCCGCGCGTGAGCTGTTCCCGCCCGAGGAGCGGGAGCGGGCGGCGCGGACGGCGGTGGCGGATCTGCGCGCCACCTGCGCCCGCCGCCCTGGCAACGCGCGGGCGGCCGAGCTGGCGCGCCGGTTGTGCGCCCGCAGCACGGAGTTCGCCGCGCTGTGGGGCGATCATGAGGTAGCGGTGCGCCGCAGCGACACCAAGCTCTTCGCCCACCCGGTGGTCGGCCTGTTGGAGCTGGACTGCGAGGTGATGCTGAGCCCCGAGCACGACCAGCGGCTGATCGTGCACACCGCCCGTCCGGGCACCGAGGCACACGAGCGGCTGCAGCTGCTGCGCGTGGTCGGCTTGCAGGATCTGACCCGCCCCTGACCGCTCAGAGGTCGAACGGAGCCGGCCCGGAGGCGTCTGGACGTCTCGTGCGCGAACGGGGGCAAGGGTGGGTGCGAAAGTGCGGGTGAGCCGCTCGTCCGGCCGGTAGGCGGGCCTGCCGGGGTCGCCGGCGGCGGCCAACGACGTCCACGCCGACCTGACCACGCCGCCGGATCCTCACCTGGCGCGAACCGTTCATGCCGCTCGCCCGACTGTGCTGGGTGACGGAAGGACGAGATGACCGAGACCGAGGAGCCGCGCCTGCCGGCGCGGGACGTGACGGACCGGCCGGCGCGGTCGCGCGCCGCCCGGGCACGGGCGGTGGCGGCGCTGCCGGCCTGGTACGGCGGCCGGCTGGAGACGCGGAGGGTGGCGCTGTTCGCCACGGACCGGCTGATCGCCGCCTGGCCGGCCCTGGCACTACTGCGCCGCCTGCACGAGCTGACCGAACGGGAGGAGCGGTGAACGCGCTGGAGACGCACGACCTGGGCAGACGTCATGGGCGGCGGTGGGCGCTGCGGGAGGCGAGCGTCACGGTGCCGGAGGGGGCCAGGGCGGCGCTGGTCGGACCCAACGGAGCGGGCAAGTCGACACTGCTGAACCTGGTGTCGGGCCTGCTGGAGCCCACCACCGGCCGGATCGAGATCTTCGGCGGGCCGCTGGAGCCGGCGGCGGTCGCGTTCGTGGCGCAGGACAAGCCGCTCTACCGCCGCTGGAGCGTCGCCGACCTGCTGCGCTTCGGCGCCGCCACCAACCCCCGCTGGGACGGCGCCGCCGCTCGGTCGCTGCTGGCCGGGCACGGCATCGGCTCGCGCGAGCGCGTGGACCGGCTGTCCGGCGGCCGGCGCACGCTGGTCGCGCTGGCGCTGGCCGTCGGCAAGCGGGCCGGGCTGGTGGTGCTGGACGAGCCGCTGGCCGAGCTGGACCCGCTGACCCGCATGGAGGTGATGAGCGTGGTCCGCGACCTGCCCGCCACCGTGCTGCTGTCCTCGCACATCCTGGCCGACCTGGCCGAGGTGTGCGATCACCTGATCCTGCTGGGCGCCGGCCGCGTGCGTTTGTGCGGCGGCTTCGGCGACCTGCTGCGCGACCACCCCGCGACCGGCCTGGAGAACCTCGTGCTGCACTACCTGCGCAATCCCGAGGAGGTCCGGTGAGCGGGCTGCTGTGGGTGGCCTGGCGCGGGCAGCGGGCCCAGGCCGCCGCCATCGCGGCGCTGCTCGTGCTGTACGGCGCCGGCGTGGCGGCCGAGCGGCTGGAACCGGGCCTGGCCGGGCTCACCTTCCAGCTGTCGGGCTTCCTGGCCGGTGCGATCTGCCTGATCTGGGGTGCGCCGCTGGTCGCCCGCGAGTTCGAGGCCGGCACCCACAAGCTGGCCTGGACGCAGAGCGTGTCGCGGGGGCGCTGGCTGCTGGCCGTCGTCGCGGTGGCGGCGGCCGGGGCCGTGGCGGCGAACGCCGTCCTGGCCGGGATGCTGGGCTGGTTCCTGCCGGAGGTGGGGGGTGAGGTCATGGCGTGGCCGTACTACGAGAGTCACGGGCCGGTCCCGTTCGGCAGGTCGCTGCTGGCGCTGGCGCTCGGTGTCGCACTCGGTGCGGCCACCCGGCACACCCGGATCGCGATGCCGCTGTCGGTGCTGCTGGTGGGGGCCGGGCAGCTGGTGGCGCGGGCCTTGCGTGCGCGGTCGGAGCTGCCGTTCTGGCCGTTGCAGTGGGCCGAGACCGCGGTGCACCTGGTGCTTGCCATGGCGCTGGTCGGGGTGGCGTACGTGGTGATCCGGGCTCGTGCCCGGTTCTAGCCCCGGCCGTATGCTCCCGCGTTCAGGTCCTCGATGAGGGTCGGGCCGGTGGGGTGCCAGCCGAGGAGGTCCTGGGTGATGGCGCTGGACGCGGTGAAGTGGCCGGAGAAGAAGGCGGCGATCCAGCCGAAGTGGCCGGGGACGTCGTCCGGGTCGATGGAGGAGACCGGCAGGCCGAAGACGCGGCCGATGGCTTCGGCGATCTCGCGGGTGGTGACGCCCTGCTCGGCGATGGCGTGGACGCGGCTGCCCGCGGGCGCCTTGTCGAGTGCGAGCGTGACCAGGCGGGCGGCGTCGGAGACGTGGACGGCGGACCAGCGGTTGGCGCCGTCGCCCGGGTAGCCGGAGACGCCCTTGTCGCGCGCGACGCCGGCGATGACGGAGATGAAGCCGTGGTCGCCGGTGCCGTGGACGGTGGGGGCGAAGCGCAGGCTCACCGCGCGGACGCCGCGTTCGGCGTACCCCAAGGCGAGGTTCTCGGTGCCGCCGCGCGGCGAGTCGGGGCCGTGGAAGGGCGAGGGGACGTCCTCGGTGAGCACCCCGTCGGTGAAGCCGGCGATGCCGGAGGCGAGCAGGAACGGCCGGTCGCTGCCTTCGAGGGTGTCGCAGAGGGTCTGGACGGCGGCGCGCTCGGCGGCGTTGGTGCCGGCCAGGTCGCTCCAGTCGTGCTTGTTGGCCAGGTGGATGACGGCCTCGGCCGCCTCGGCGCCGGCGCGCAGGCCGTCGAGGTCGTCGAGGTCGCCGCGGTGGACGTGGGCGCCCTTGGCCTCCAGCGCGGCGGCGGAGGCGTCGGACCTGGCCAGGCCGGTGACCTTGTGCCCGGTGGCGAGCAGGTCGTCGACGACGGCCGAGCCGATCCAGCCGGTGGCTCCGGTGACGAAAACGTGCATGGGTGTACTCCTCGCAAAGTCATGTCAGCGACTGACGTCAGTGACTGACATAGCTTAACCCTCATGTCGGTCGCTGTCATCACTAGACTCGGGCGCATGGTGCGTTGGGAACCGGGAACCCCCGAACGACTGCAGCGTGCGGCGCTCGAGCTGTTCGCCACCCGCGGCTACGAGGAGACGACGGCCGCGGAGATCGCGCAGGCGGTCGGGCTGACCGAGCGCACGTTCTTCCGCCACTTCAAGGACAAGCGCGAGGCCCTCTTCCACGGCCAGGACCTGCTGGAGAAGGCGTTCCTCGAGGGCGTGGCGGCCGCGCCCGAGCAGGCGTCGCCGCTGGAGATGGTGAGCGCCGCCCTGCGTGCGGTGTCGTCGTCGTTCCCCGACGAGCGCCGCTCCCTGTCGCGCACCCGCCAGGACGTCATCGACCGCAACCCCGCCCTGCAGGAGCGCGAGCGGCACAAGCTGGCGTCGCTGGCCGCCACGATCGCCGAGGCGCTGCGCGCGCGTGGCGTCGGCGAGCCGGCCGCCACGCTCGCCGCGCAGTCGGGCATCACGGTGTTCGGGGTCGCGTTCCTGCGCTGGATCGACGAGGAGCGCCCGCTCGACGCCATCATGCAGGACGTCCTCGGCGAGCTGCGCACCGTCCTGCGCTGACACCCGCACGCCCGGCCGTCCGGTCATCGAGTTGCCGTGCCGGGTGGAACTGCTCCTATCCTGTACGGCGTGATCGATCGGGGGCAGCCGGTGCCGGCGCATGTACGCATCACGCGGGCGAATGCGCGCTTCCAGCAGTGGCAGGCCCTGCTGGGCAACCGGAACAAGCGGCAGCGGGCCAGGGAGTTCGTCGTCCAGGGCGTACGGCCGATCAGCCTGGCGGTCGAGTTCGGCTGGCCGGTGCGGGCGCTGCTGTTCGACGCCGAGCGGCCGCTGTCGGGCTGGGCCAGGGAGATGCTGGAGGCGGCCGGGGCCGAGCGGGTGGCCACCGCCCCCGAGCTGCTGCGGCAGCTGGGCGAGAAGGACGAGGACGTTCCCGAGCTGATCGCGGTCGCCGAACTGCCCGACGACGACCTGTCGCGCATCAAGGTCGGGCCCGCCTTCCTGGGCGCGGTGTTCGACCGGCCCAACAACCCCGGCAACATCGGCACGATGGCCCGGTCGCTGGACGCGTTCGGCGGCACCGGGCTGATCGTCACCGGGCACGCCGCCGACCCCTACGATCCCCGCTCGGTGCGGGCCTCCACCGGGTCGCTGCTGGCGCTGCCGGTCGTGCGCTGCTCCTCGCACCGCGAGGTGCTCGCCTGGGTGGACGACCTGCGCGCCCGGGGGCTGCCGCTCACGGTGGTGGGCACCGACGAGAAGGGCGAGCGCGACCTCGCCGACCTCGACCTGACCGGCCCGACCCTGCTGGTCATCGGCAACGAGACCAGCGGGCTGAGCGCGGGGTGGCGGCAGGCGTGCGACATCATGGCGCGCATCCCGATGGCCGGCGCCGCCAGCTCGCTCAACGCCGCCAGCGCCGCCACCGTCACCCTGTACGAGGCCGCCCGCCAGCGGCGCACCGGCGGGACCGGCCCCGCATGACCTCCCGCCGGCGCCGCGGCGAGGTCGAGCGGTCCCGCTCGTGCCGTGGCGGGGAGAGCCGGTCGTCCCTATGAGTTACCGGTATGCGACCGTTGCGCGCGACTACCAGGATCTGGCCAGCGGGTCGGTGCTGCATTCCGCGCCGGGGTTTCCCGCGTTCCCGGTCCGGCTGGCGAGCGAGATCTTTCAGCGGGCGCTGGACCTGCGCGGCGGCAGGCATCCGGCCACGCTGTGGGACCCGTGCTGCGGCAGCGGTTACCTGCTGACCGTGACGGCGCTGCTGCACCGGCCGGTCATCGCCTCGGTGCTGGCCTCCGACCTCGACCCTCGGGCGGTCGATCTGGCCGGGCGCAACCTCGCCCTGCTGAGCGGGTCCGGGCTGGCCTCTCGTGCCGCCGACCTGCGCGAGCGCTCCGCCCGGTTCGGCAAGCCGGCGTACGGTGACGCGGCCCAGGCCGCCGACCGGCTCGCCGCCGGTCTCGAGACCGGCGGCGGCGACGTCCCGTACGCGGCCCGCCAGGCGGACGTGTTCGACGCCGGCCGGCTCAGGCAGGCGCTCGGCTCCTGCGCACCCGACATCGCGATCACCGACGTCCCCTACGGCGAGCAGACCCACTGGGGCGGCCCTGGCGCGGCGGCGGGCGTCCCCGGCATGGTGGAGGCACTGACCGCTGTGCTGCCGCGGGGCGGTGTGCTCGCGGTGACGGTACGGGGCCGCAAGGTGCCCGTGGACGGTGGCCGCCGCCCGGACACCGCGTTCAAGATCGGCACCCGCGCAGTCGCGCTGTTCCGCGCCTGAGAACGCGCCTGAGACCACGCCTGAGAACGCGGCCCGTCCGCTCAGTCGTGGGCGATGTGCAGGAGCTGCCGCCACAGCAGCACCACGAACGCCGCCGACCCGGCGAAGGCGAACCAGAACGGCGCCGCCACCCCCAGGTGAGTGGCCAGGGTGCCGCCGATGAGCGAGCCGACGACCAGGCCGAAGTAGACGCAGATGGTGTTGACACTGCCCACCCGGCCCTGCAGCCCCTGGGGGACGGCGCGCTGGCGGACGGTGACCGACGTGGTGCCCCAGATGAAGGCGTGCGCGCCGAAGACGAGGAAGATGCCGCCGGCGACCCACGGCGAGTGGGTCAGGGCCAGGCCGAGGTGGGTGAGGGTCTCGATGACGAGCCCGATCCGCATCAGCGCGCCGAGGCTCACCCTGCGGGTGATGGCGCCGTACAGGCTGGTGCCGATGAGGCCGCCGATCCCGCTGATGGTGGTCATCAGGCCGAAGCCGATGGGGCCCAGGCCAAGCTGCTCCTGGGTGTAGAGGACGAGCACGGACCAGGCGGCGCCGAAGGTGAAGTTGAAGATCAGGATGGTGAGCGCGAGGGTGCGGACGGCGGCGTGCCTGATCGTCCACCGGAAGGCGTCGAGGAGCTCGCGCACGACGCCACCCCCGGACCGGGCATCGGCGCCTGCCAGAGGGCCGGCCGCGGTATCGGCTTCAGCGTCGACCGCAGGGTCGGCCGCGGGACCTGGCTCAGAGTCGAGGGTGCGGGCGCGGTGGCCGTGGGGTGGCAGCGTGACCCGCGAGACCAGCACCATCCCGGCCAGCACCAGCAGCAGCTGCCCGGCGAACGGCCAGGTCAGGCCGAGCCCGATCAGCGCCGCGCCGACGGGCGGCCCGGCGAGCTGGTTGAGCGTGATGAACCCGGTGCCCAGGCGGGCGTTGGCGACGGTCAGGTCGTCGCGGGCGACCAGCATGGGCGTCAGCGTGGAGGTGGCGTTGTCGGCGAACACCTCGGCGACCGACCGCAGCGACAGCGCGATGAGCGCCGTCGTCACGGTGAGGGTGCCGGTCAGCAGCAACACGACGAGCACGGCCAGCACCACCGCGCGGGCGGCGTTGGCGGCGAGGACGATCGTGCGCCGGTCGTACCGGTCGGACAGCACGCCCGCGTACAGGCCGAACAGCAGCGGCGGCGCCCAGCTGACCAGGGCCGACAGGGAGATGAGCAGCGGGTCACGGGTGAGCGTGGCGATCAGCAGCGGCCCGGCCGCGGCGGCGAGCCCGTCGCCGAGATTCGTCAGCCAGCTCGAGGCCAGCAACCATCGAAAACCTGTGCCGAGGCGTGCGGGCAGCACGCGTTCCATCACTGTGACCACGAGCGCACAACCCTACGATCCGGCCCTGAGCGGGGGCAACGCATTTTCCGGGGGGGCCGGGCTCAGGAAAGGACGAGGGTTTCTTGCACCCGGCGCGACCGCGCGAGATAGGCCATGCCCACGATGCCGGGCAGCGAATCGATGACGACGCCGATCGGTGACTTCATGCCGAGGAAATACCAGATGAGCAGGAAGACGACCGTGGAAATGGCCCAGACGGCGTTGTTGACGACGGCGGACTTGCGTTTGTTGAGGATGAGCCGCATCACCACGACGCTGTATGCGGCGAGGAAGACGTTGCTGACGACGTAGAAGATGATGGAGCCCCACGGCGCGGGCTCGCTGAGGCCGCCGAGCGCGGGGTTGGCGTTGACGATGACGGCGGCCAGCGCCAGCCCGAGCCCGTGCACGATGAGGATGCCGTGGGCGACGACGTAGGCGGCCAGCAGGCCGCCGACCCGCCGTGGCGCGGGCCCGGCCGGCGCCGCGGGCTCGGCTTCGTACGGGCGCGGCATCGTCCTTGCGTCCCCCTTCGGGCCCCGGGGCGAAAGGCGGCCACGGGTCGGCGTCTTTCGGCAGCCTGTCAGAGTTCGCGGCGCCGCACAATCCCGTGCCGACATTGCCGGAAGTCGTTTCCGGATCGTTTCACGGCCCGTATTGCCTGGCCGGGCGCCGCCGGGGATGATGTCGCCGTCAAGGCGCCGCCGGCGGCTCACGGCACGTCCTAAATCAACGCTTGTGTTGAACCGTTAATCTTGCGATTCTTCTCCCATCCGGCGCATTCAACAAACCATTCCTCTCCACCCCCTGGACGCGTCCTCGCAGGAGCCTGCGGGGCCGCGCACGCACACGACCCACGGGCATGCGCTGACGAGGAGGTCGCGATATGACATGGACCAGCAGGTACCGGACCGCCGCGCGGGCGATCGCGGTGATCGGCGCGGCGGCGCTCGTCTCCGCCTGCGCCGGGAACGGCGGCGCGGGAGGCACGGGCGGCACGGCGAGCGGCGGCGGCGGTGCCTACCCCGACCGCACGATCACGTTCGTGGTGCCGTTCAGCGCGGGCGGGCCGACCGACACCGTCACCCGCATGATCGCCGAACCGATGGGCGCCAAGCTCGGCGGCAAGATCGTCGTGCAGAACGTGGAGGGCGCCGGCGGCACGGTCGGCGCGGGCGAGGTGGCGCGCGCCGAGCCCGACGGCTACACCGTGCTCATGCACCACATCGGCATGTCCACCGCGCCCGCCCTCTACCAGGATCTCGGCTACCAGCCGCTGGAGAGCTTCGAGATGGTCGGGCTGGTCACCGAGGTGCCGATGACGGTGGTGGCGCGCAAGGACTTCGAGCCCGCCACGCTGCAGGACCTGGTGACGTACGTGAAGGCCAACGCGAGCAAGGTGACGCTGGCCAACGCCGGCATCGGCGCCGCCTCCCACCTGTGCGGGCTGCTGTTCCAGACGGCCGCGGGCGTCAAGCTGCAGGAGGTCCCGTACGAGGGCACCGGCCCGGCGCTGACGGACCTGGTCGGCGGGCAGGTCGACTTCATGTGCGACCAGACCACCAACACCAGCGGCCAGATCTCCGCCAAAGAGGTGAAGGTGTACGCCGTCACCACCCCCGAGCGGGTCGGCAGCCTGCCGGACGTGCCCACCACGGCCGAGGCCGGGCTGCCGCAGCTCGAGGTCAGCGTCTGGCACGGCCTCTACGCCCCGAAGGGCACCCCGCCCGACGTGGTGAGCAAGCTGTCGGAGGCGTTGAAGACGGCGCTGGCCGACCAGAAGGTCATCGACCAGATGGCCAAGCTCGGCACCGCGCCCGTCCCCGCCGAGGACGCCACCCCTGAGGCGCACAGGACGAAGTTGCAGGAGCAGCTCGGCACCTGGGCCAAGGTCATCGCCGACGCGGGCGTCAAGGCCGGCTGAGCATGCGGGCACGACGCTCCTGGCCGGACGTCCTGGCCGGCGCGATCTTCGTCGTCATCGGCGCCGTGTTCGCGGCGGGCGCGCTCGGCTACGAGCTGGGCAGCCCGCTGCGGATGGGGCCCGGCGCCTTCCCGCTGCTGGTCGGCGTCATCGTGGCCGGTCTCGGCCTGGCGATCGTGGTCAAGGGCCTGATCGCGGGCGAGGTGATCGCCTTCGGCGGCGTGCCGTGGCGGGCCATCGCCGCGATCACGATCGCGCTGGTGTTCTTCGGCTTCACCGTACGCGGGCTCGGCTTCGTGCCCACGGCGGCGGTGACCGCGCTGCTGACCGCGCTGGCCGGCCGCGTACGGCTGCTGACGGCCGTCGCGGTGGCGGCCGGTCTGACGGTGGCCGCCACCCTCATCTTCGTCGTCGGACTGCAGCTGCGGATCCCGCTCGTGGGCCCGTGGCTGGGCGCCTGACGCGCAACCGGATCTTGGGGTATGGACCTTCTCGACAATCTCGCGCTGGGCTTCTCCACGGCCCTCCTCATCCAGAACGTCCTCTACTGCTTCGTCGGCGTGCTGCTCGGCACCGCCGTCGGCGTGCTGCCCGGCATCGGGCCGACGGCGACGGTGGCGATGCTGCTGCCGATCACGTTCACGTTCGAGCCGGTCACCGCGCTGATCATGCTGGCCGGCATCTACTACGGCGCCCAGTACGGCGGCTCGACCACCGCCATCCTCATCAACCTGCCGGGCGAGTCGTCGGCGGCGGTCACCGCGCTCGACGGCCACGAGATGGCCCGGCAGGGCCGCGCGGGCCCGGCGCTGGCCACGGCCGCGATCGGGTCGTTCATCGCCGGCACGGTCGCCACCGTCGTGCTGGCCGTCGCCGCGCCGCCGCTGGCCAGGGTGGCGCTGCAGTTCGGGCCCGCGGAGTACTTCTCGCTGGTGCTGCTCGGCCTCATCGTCTCGATCGCGCTGGCCCGCGGCACGGCGCTCAAGGCGCTGGCGATGATCGCGCTCGGCGTCCTGCTGGGCACGGTCGGCCAGGACCTCTACACCGGCACCCCCCGGTTCGTGCTCGGCCAGCGCGAGCTGTACGGGGGGATCGACTTCGTCTCGGTGGCCGTCGGCATGTTCGGCGTGGCCGAGATCCTGCGCAACCTGGAGAGCGGGCAGGCCCGTACCGCGATCGTGTCGCGGGTGCGGCACCTGTGGCCGACCCGGGAGGACTGGCGGCGCATCGCCGGCCCGATCCTGCGCGGCACCGGCCTGGGGTCGGCGCTGGGCGTGCTGCCGGGCGGCGGGCACGTGCTGGCCTCGTTCACCTCGTATGCGGTGGAGAAGCGGATCTCGCGGCGGCGGGAGGAGTTCGGGCACGGCGCCATCGAGGGCGTGGCGGGGCCGGAGTCGGCCAACAACGCCGCCGCGCAGACCTCGTTCATCCCGCTGCTGACGCTGGGGCTGCCCGCCCATCCGGTGATGGCGCTGATGGTGGGGGCGTTCATCGTGCACGGCATCACGCCGGGCCCGAACGTCATCGTCGAGGAGCCGGCGCTGTTCTGGGGGCTGATCGCCTCGATGTGGATCGGCAACGTGCTGCTGGTGCTGCTGAACCTGCCGCTGATCGGCATGTGGGTGCGGATGTTGCGGATCCCGTACCAGGTGCTGTTCCCGATGATCGTGCTGTTCGCGGCGATCGGGACGTACTCGCTGGGCTTCAACGCCTTCGACGTGTACGCGATCGTGCTGTTCGGCCTGCTCGGCTACGTCCTCATCAAGTGCGGCTGCGAGCCGGCGCCGCTGCTGCTCGGCTTCGTGCTCGGCCCGTTGCTGGAGGAGAACCTGCGCCGCGCGCTGATCATCTCGCGCGGCGACGCGTCGGTGTTCGTGACCCGCCCGATCTCGGCGACCCTGCTGGCCCTGACGGTGCTGGCGCTGGTGGTGGCGGTGCTGCCGGCGATCCGCCGCCGCCGCGAGGTGGTCTTCACCGACGACGACTGACCCCGGCCGAGCGTACGCGATGATGGTCCTCACCCTCATCACCCGTACCGCGAGGAGCAGTAGTGCGCATCGGCATCATCGGCGTCGGCGAGATCGCCCGGGCCATCGTCACCGGCCTGCTGGAGGGGGACGGCCCGCCGCCCGAGGTGCTGCTGTCGCCGCGCGGCGCGGCCACGGCCGCCGACCTGGCCGCCCGCCACGGCACCGTGCGCGTGTGCGGCGGCAACCAGGAGGTGGCCGACGGCTGCGACGTGCTGATCGTCGCCGTGCGCCCCCAGGACCGGCAGGCCCTGGCCGGTCTGGCCGTCGCCGCCGGCACGGTCGTCGTCAGCCTGATGGCCGGCGTCTCCCTCGCCGAGCTGCGCCGCCTGCTCGCCACCGATGCGCCGCTGGTGCGCGCCATCCCGCTGCCCGCCGTGCGCGAGCGCCGCTCGGTCACCGTCACCTGCCCGCCGCACCCGGTGGCCGACGCGCTGTTCGACCGGCTGGGCGGGGCGCTGCCGGTGGACGACGAGGACGCCTTCAACGTCTTCTCCGCGCTGACGTCCACGCTCACCACCCACTACGCCTACCTGGCCACGCTCAGCTCCTGGGCGTCCGGCCACGGCATCGCGCCCGATCAGGCGGAGCGCTACGTACGGGGCCTGTTCGCCGACCTCGGCCGCTCCCTGTCCGACGAGACCCGCTCGCTCGAGCGGCTGGCCGCCGATCACGAGACACCGGGCGGCACGAATGAGCGCATCCGCACGACGTGGTTCTCCCCCGCCAACGCCACCGCCCTCCGCGAGGCACTCGACGCCCTCCTGACCGACCTCACCTGACGCCCGGGCCGATTCGAAAGAGCTATTGCGAAACGGTTCTTTCGAATATAGCGTGGCGACGTGGAGATCAAGGATCCGAAGGCGATGCGTGCGCTCGCCCACCCTCTGCGCATCCGGCTGCTCGAACTGCTCGCCATCGAAGGCCCCGCGACGGCCGCCCGGCTGGCCGAGCTCGTGGCGGAGAGCCCGTCCAACTGCTCCTTCCACCTGCGGGTCCTGGCCAAGTTCGGCTACATCGAGCGCGCGCCTGGCCAGAGCAGGCGCGATCGCCCCTGGCGGCTCGTCGACATCGAGCAGACCTGGGACGCCGAGCAGCCGGACGAGGACGGCCGCTCCGCCGCCTCCGAGCTGAGCCAGGCCTTCCTCGAATGGGAGACCGCACGGATGAAGGCCGCCGTCACCGCGAAAGTGCCCGAGGAGTGGAAGGGCAGGCTGCCGGGCTGGGGCGCCACGCTCTGGCTGACACCGCAGGAGGCCGAACAGCTCGGGCACGCCTTCGCCCAGCTGATCAAACCGTACGTCGGACGCTGGCAGGAACCGGACGCGCGCCCCGCGGAGGGACGTCCCGTCCGGATCTTCCACAACGCCTACCTCCTGCCCGAGCAGGAGGAGCAGTGAGGGCCGCGCTGGCCGACCCGCCGTTCCGGCGGCTGCTCGGCGGCTGGACCATCGGCAACCTCGCCGACAGCGCCCTCTACCTCACGCTGGGGGTGTGGGCCAAGGACCTGTCGGGCAGCAGCAGCGCCGCCGGCCTGGTCTTCCTCGCCCTGGCCGCCCCGGTGGTGCTCTTCCCGCTGATCGGGCTGCTCGCCGACAAGGTGCACCGAAAACCCTTACTGATCTGGGCGAACCTCGCGGGCGCCGTCGTCGCCATGACACTGCTCGCCGTGCAGACGGCCGGGCAGCTGTGGCTGCTGTACGGCGTCGCCTTCGCGTACGGCGCGCTGGGCCTGGTCAACTCCGCCGCCCAGACCGGCCTGGTACGCGACATGCTGCCGGCCCGCCACCTCGACACGGCCAACGGCCTGCTGACCACGATCGACCAGGGCCTGCGCATCTTCTCCCCCGTCCTCGGCAGCGCCCTGTACGCCGCTTGGGGCGGCGGCGCGCTCGCCGTCGGGGTCGCCGCCTGCCTCATCCTCACGGCGCTCGTGCTCCGCACCGTCCAGGTACGCGAGTCCGCCCCGGAGCCCCGCCGGCCGGAGCACAGCAGGCGGCGGGAGACGGTCGCCGGTCTCCTCCATCTGCGGAGCGTCCCGCTGCTGTGGCGCATGGTGGTGGTGAGCGCGGCGGCCTTCGGCGTCGTCGGCGTCTTCGACTCGTCCTTGTTCGAGCTCGTGGACAAGGGCCTGGGGATGGACGCCGCGTTCTTCGGGGTGCTGATGACCGTCCAGGGGGCGGGCAGCGTGCTGGGCGGCCTGATCGCCGCGCCGGTGCTGCGCCGCCTGGGACCGGTGGCCATGATCGCGGCCGCGCTCGCGCTGCTCGGCTCCGCCGGTCTGGCGATGACCGCCGACCTGGCCGGCGTCCCCCTGCTGCCCGTCGCGGTGGGCGCGCTGTTCGCGGCGGGCGTCGCGATCCCCTGGTTGTCCGTCGCGATGGTGACCACCCGGCAGCGGCTCACGCCCGCCCGGCTGCAGGGACGCGCCGCCGCCGCTAGCAACGTCGCCGTCACCGTGCCGCAGATGGCCTCCATCGCGGCGGGCGCCGCGCTCGTGGCCGTCGTCGACTACCGGTGGGTGATGATCGCGGCAGGTGCGATCCTGCTGCTCTGCGCGCTGGCTCTGACCACGCCCTCGAGCCGGCGGCTCGGGCGAGGCGAGGCCGGCCTGGATGAGGGACGCGAAGCCGCCGCGTACGCATCCTCCTGACATCGGATCTCTGCAGCGGCGACCTCGGTAACCGCGCAGGTCACCGCGCACGTGGCGGGTCTTCGGCGGGTGAAACATCGGATGCCGCCCTTGTGACGAGCGCGTTACCGGTGTTATCTCTTCGGGGAAGCCCGCATGTGATCGGAGGACCCCGCGTGGCACACCCCCCGTTACGACGACACGCCACCGCACTCGTCACCGCGTTGTCGCTGCTGCTGTGGCCACAGGCACTCCCGGCGGCCGCGCACGCCGGCCCCGCACCCGAAGCGAGCACCGTGCAGACACCCGATGACTTGACCCTCTGGTACGACGAGCCCGCCACCGACTGGGAGACCCAGGCCCTGCCCATCGGCAACGGCCCCCTGGGCGCGATGATCTTCGGCGGGGTGTCGTCGGAGCGCATCCAGTTCAACGAGAAGACGCTGTGGACCGGTGGCCCCGGCTCACCCGGCTACGACTTCGGCAACTGGTCCGGCCCACGCCCGGGCGCGATCGCCGAGGTCCAGGAGCAGATCGACCGCGAGGGGAAGATGTCCCCCGAGCAGGTCGCCGCCAAGCTCGGCCAGCGCAAGACCGGCTTCGGCGCCTACCAGACCTTCGGCGACCTGCACCTCGATCTGCCCGCCGCCGAGGCGAGCGACTACCGGCGCGAGCTGGACCTGTCCGAGGCGGTGGCCCGCGTCGCCTACACCGCGGGCGGTGTCCGGCACCAGCGCGAGTACTTCGCCTCCAACCCCGGCAACGTCATCGTCGCCCGGCTGGGCGCCGACCGGCCCGGCCAGGTGTCGTTCACGCTGCGCCACACCTCGCCGCGCGACGACAAGACCGTCACCGCCGCGGGCGGCCGGCTCACCATCCGGGGCCGGCTGGCGGACAACGGCATGCGCTTCGAGGCGCAGGTGCAGGTGATCACGACCGGCGGCACCCGCAGCGACCAGGGCGACGCCGTTCGGGTCGAGGGCGCCGACAGCGCGGTGCTGGTGCTGTCGGCCGGCACCGACTACGCCGACGCCTACCCCTCCTACCGCGGCGAGGACCCGCACGAACGGGTGACCGCGGCCGTGGACAAGGCAGTGGACAAGGCAGTGGACAAGGCAGTGGACAAGGCAGTGGACAAGGCAGTGGACAAGGCAGTGGACAAGGCCGTGAATGAGGCCGTGAATGAGGCCGTGAATGAGGCCGTGAATGAGGCCGACGGCGCCGGGTACGCCGCGCTGCGCCGCGCCCACGTCGCCGACTACCGGGCCCTGTTCGACCGGGTCCGCCTCGACCTCGGCGGGACGATGCCCGCCGTACCGACCGACGAGCTGCGCAGGAACTACACCGGCGGCGCAGACCCCGCCGACCGGGCACTGGAGAAGCTGTTCTTCGCCTACGGCCGCTACCTGCTCATCTCCTCCTCCCGCGAGAACGACGTGCTGCCCGCCAATCTGCAGGGCGTGTGGAACCACTCCACCAGCCCGCCCTGGTCGGCCGACTACCACGTCAACATCAACCTGCAGATGAACTACTGGCTAGCCGAGCAGACCAATCTGCACGAGACGACCGCGCCGTACGACCGCTACATCACCGCGCTGATGCCGCCCGGCCGCGAGAGCGCCCGCGGCATCTACGGGGCGGGCGGCTGGGTGGTCGGCAACGAGACCAACCCGTTCGGCTTCACCGGGGTGCACGACTGGGCGACCGCGTTCTGGTTCCCGGAGGCCGCCGCCTGGACCACCCAGCACCTGTACGACACCTACCGCTTCACCGGCGACGTGACCTACCTGCGCGAGCGGGCGTACCCGGTGATCAAGGGGGCGGCGGAGTTCTGGCTGGACTTCCTGCACACCGACCCGCGCGACGGCAGCCTGGTGGTCTCCCCTAGCTACTCCCCCGAGCACGGCGACTTCTCCGCGGGCGCCGCGATGTCACAGCAGATCGTCGGCGAGGTGCTCGGCAACGCCGTGGCCGCCGCCGAGAAGCTCGGCGTGGACGAGGAGTTCAAGGCCGAGGCGCGCGCCGCGCTGAAGAAGCTCGACCCGGGCCTGCGCATCGGCTCGTGGGGCCAGTTGCAGGAGTGGAAGAGCGACTGGGACTCCCCGGCCGACACGCACCGGCACGTCTCGCACCTGTACGCGCTGCACCCCGGCAACGGCATCGAGCCGGGCTCGAAGGAGGCCGAGGCGGCCAAGGTGTCGCTCAAGGCGCGCGGCGACGGCGGCACCGGCTGGTCCAAGGCCTGGAAGATCAACTTCTGGGCGCGGCTGCTGGACGGCGACCACGCCCACACCATGCTGGCCGAGCAGCTGAAGGGCTCCACGCTGGACAACCTGTGGGACACCCATCCGCCGTTCCAGATCGACGGCAACTTCGGCGCGACCTCGGGCATGGCCGAGATGCTGCTGCAGAGCCAGCACGACGTGCTGCACGTCCTGCCCGCGCTGCCGTCGGCGTGGAAGGACGGCTCGGTGCGCGGCCTGCGCGCCCGCGGCGACGTCACCGTGGACGCCACCTGGTCCGGCGGCGCCCCGGCCACGGTCACCCTGCATCCGGGCAGGACCGGCCGGCTGAGGCTCAAGAGCGCGGTCGTCGAGGGCCGCTACCGGCTGGTGGACGGGCGTGGCCGCGAGGTGAACGCCCGCCGCGAGGGCGACACCCTCACCTTCGACGCCCGCGCGGGGCAGAGCTACACGCTGCGCAACGAGGCGGCCGTCTCCCTGGAGGCGCCCGCCGCCGCCCAGCCCGGCGTCGCCTTCGAGGCCGGGGTGAGCGTGCAGGCGCCGGGGCGGCGGGCCGTACCGGCCGCCGAGGTCACGCTGACCGCCCCGAGCGGCTGGACGGTCACGCCGGCCACCCGCAGCCTGCCGGGCGTGCCGGGCGGCGGGAAGCGGACCGCCGCGTTCACCGTCACGCCGGGCCCCGCCGACGGCCGGCGCACCGCCGTGCTGTCCGCTACGGTCACCGGCGGCTCGTGGAAGGGCGCCGCCACGGCCGTCCTCGCCCTCGACCCCTGCGCCCCGGCTCCCGGCGGCTCGGCCGTGGTGGCCTGGGATCCCCGGGAGGGCGCCACCGTCGAGGACGCCTCGGGCAACGGCCGCCATGCCACCATCGCCGGCGGGGACCCGGCCTACGACGCCACCGCGCCGTCGGGCAGCGGCCTGCTGCTGGACGGGAGCGCCTACCTGACCACCGAGCCCACCACGCTCGGCCTGCTGCGCGAGGCCACTTTCGCCGCCGAGGTGAAGGTGGGCGGCAGCGGCTACCGGCGGTTGTTCGACTCGCAGCCGTCCGGCGACCCGGGCACCGACGGCGTGCTCATCGACCTCACGCCCGAGGGCAAGGTCCGCTTCATCGGCGCCGGCGCCGGCGTCACCCTGGACGCGGCCCTGCCCACCGGCCGGTGGCTGGACGTGGTGGTCACCTTGGACCGCACCGGCGCGCTGACCCTCTACGTGGACGGCGAGCGCGCCGCCACCGGCCAGGTCACCTCCGGCGGCACCTCCGGGGGCATCGCGGGCTGCACCGCCAGGCCGCTGCGGTTCGGCGCCGACCAGAACGGCGGCCAGCGCCTGACCGGCGGCGTCGACCGGGCCGCGATCATCGCTCGCGCCCTGACCGCGCAGGAGGTGGGGAACTGGCGTGAGCTGATCAAGCCGGCTGGCCGATCGGCCGGACGGTGATCGTGTTGAGGTCCACCCCGTCCGGCTGGCCGAGCGCGTGGCAGATCGCCTCGGCCACCGGGCCGGGCGGCAGCGCGAACGGCGGCACCTCGCCGTCCATCCAGAACGGCGTGTCGATGATGCCGGGGTTGACCAGGGTGACGCCGACGCCGCGGTGGGTGGCGTGCAGGCGCAGGTTCTCCGCCAGCCCGGTCACCGCCCACTTGGTGGCCGAGTAGAGGTTGCCCGGGCTGTTCTTCACCCCGACCACGCTGCCGACCAGCACCAGCCGCCCTCGGCTCGCCTCCAGGTGGGTCAGGGCGGCTCTGGCCAGCAGGGCGGGGCCGAGCACGTTGGTGAGCACCATGGGCGGCCACAGTTCGGGGTCGCCCTCGGCCAGCGGGACGCGGCCGCCGTGGACGTGGTCGGCCGAGGTGAACGCGGCGTTGGCCACCGCGCCGTGCAGCGCGCCGAACCGCTCCACGGTCGCGGCCACCGCCCGCCGGGTGTCCTGCCAGTCGGCGGCGTCGGCGATGAGGCCGAGCAGCCGGTCGGGATGACCGGTCTCCTCCAGGAACGTCTTCATCCGCGCCTCGTTGCGGCCGGTGACGGCCACGTGGTGGCCGCGCTCCAGCAGCAGCCGCGCGGCGTGGGCGCCGACGCCGCTGGTGGCGCCGGTGATCAGTACGGTCTTCGCGGTCATGCGTGATCCCCCAAACTCCAACACTCGTGTTGGCGATACGCCGACCATAACCCCGCCCGCGCGCCAAAAGCAACACGCGTGTTGGAACTATCATGAACCCCATGGCATGGGACGTCGAAGGCACCAAACACCGCATCTACCAGGCAGCGCTGGCCGAATTCGCCGCCCACGGCCCCGACGGCACCACCATCGACCGCATCGCCAGACGCGCCCAGGTCAACCGCGAACGCGTCTACAACTACTACGGCGACAAGACCGCCCTGTTCGCCACCATCGTCCGCGGCGAGGTCGACGCTCTGGCCGCCGCCGTGCCGCTGGACATCACCGGCCCCGACGACGTCGGCGAGTTCGCCGGACGCGCCTACGACTACCAGCGCGCCCACCCCGACCTCGCCCGCCTCGTCCTGTGGGAGGGGCTCGCCGACACCGGCGCCATCCCCGACGAGCTCGCCCGCACCACCCTTTATGCCGACAAGGCCGCCGCCATCGCCGCCGCCCAGCGGGCCGGCCGCATCGACGCCACCCTCGACCCCGCCCACCTGATGTTCCTGGTCATGTCCCTGGCCAGCTACTGGTCGGCGGCCCCGCAGATCGCCCGCATGCTCACCGGCAGCCCCGGCGGCCCCGGCGGCTCCGGCGACGACCCCGATGACGGCGCCGAGGCCGCCCGCCGCCGCGCCGCCGTCGTCCACGCCGCCCGCCGCCTCGCCACCCCCTGACCGCTACCGGCCGAACCGCTGCCGGGCGGCGTCGGTGACCGGGGTGAAGAAGTTCACCAGGTTGCCGTCGGGGTCCCGGACGAGCAGCGAACGGTTGCCCCACGGCATCGTCTTCGGCTCGTTCACCACGTCGGCGTCCTCAGGCAGGCCCTTGAACGTCGCGTCCACGTCGTCCACCAGGAACTCGACGATGACGCTGCGGTTCTCGGCCGGGCGCGCCGAGCCGGGGGCGAACAACGCGACCGTGGGCACCCCGCCGATCGCCAGCGTCCCCGTGGCCGTCCTGAGCTCGGCGAACTCCTCGTTCGCCCACGCCGCCCGCACCCCCGTGACGTGCTCGTAGAAACCCACCAGCCGCGCCACGTCGGCGGTGATGATCCGGGTCGAGATGAAATCCATGACAACTCCCTGCTGATCAGTCGATCGCGAACGCCCTACAAGCTAGACCCGATACCGGGCAGAATCCGCCCGGTATCTGCAGCAGACTTGAGAACATGCCGCGACCCACCACCCGCGTCCTCACCCTCCTGGAGCTGCTCCAGGCGGGCGGCACCCGCACCGTCACCGAGCTGGCCGACCGCCTCGGCGTCAACGAACGCACCGTGCGCCGCTACATCGACCACCTCATCGACCTCGACATCCCGGTCGAATCGGTCCGCGGCCGCCACGGCGGCTACCGCCTCACCCCCGGCTACCGCCTGCCGCCTCTCATGCTCACCGATGACGAGGCGCTGGCCGTCCTGCTCGGCCTCATCACCGCACAGGGCACCGGCACGGCCTCGGAGACCGCCACCGCCAAGATCCGCCGCGTCCTGCCCAGACGCCTCGCCGACCGGCTCGACACCCTCCTCGGCACGCTCGCCTTCACCACCCCTGCCCGGCCCGCCGCCGCACCCGACGCAGCGCCCGACACCGGCGTTCTGCTCACCGTCGCCGACGCCGTCAGCCACCACCGCCCCGTCACCATCCGCTACACCGCCGCCGACGGCCACCGCAGCGAACGCACCCTCCACCCCCACGGCCTCGTCACCCACAACCGCAAGTGGTACGTCACCGGCACCGACCCCGCCATCGGCGAAGAGCGCACGTTCCGCCTCGACCGCATCACCCAGGCCACCACCCGGCCCGGCACCTTCACCCCGCCCGCCGGCCTCCAGGACCCGGCCCAAGACCTGCTCACCAGGCTCGCCACCGCCCCTCACCGGCACCACGTCATCCTGCACATCCACGGCACCGCCGCCCAGATCCACACCCGCCTGCCGCCCGGCTTCGCCCTCGTCACCGAACCCCCGCAGGACGGCTGGTCCCGCGTCGAGCTCCACGCCGACCACCTCGACCGGTTGCCTCCCGTCCTGGCCGCACTCGACCTGCCCTTCGCCGTCGAGCAGCCCGCCGAGCTCCGCGACCTCGTCATCGCGCTCGCCGACCGCCTCACCCGGTCGGCCCTGCGGAAAACCACAGGCCGGCCCGGGTAAGCACCTCATTCCGCCAGGCGAGGGACCCGGCCTACCGTTCCTCACCATGATCGGAACGTTGTTCGACGCGCCACGGCCACGTGTGGCCGGGATCGCCGCCCTCCTCGTCCTCGCCGCAGTGATCGCGCTGACGGCCATGGCGGACAGCACCATGCAGCCCGTGCCGGCCAGTGCGCCGGCCGACCGGTTCAGCGCCGAACGCGCCCGTGCCCACCTCGAGAAGTTCGCGACCGAACCCCGCCCCATCGGCAGCGCCGCCTCCGCCAGAGCCAGGACCTACCTCACCTCCCAGCTGCGCGCCGCAGGGCTGGACGTCGAGGTCCAGCACGCCGTCGGCGCCCGCTCCGCGGCGGGGCTGGCCACGTTCGGCCAGGTCGACAACATCATCGCCCGCCTGCCCGGCACCGGCTCCACCGGCACCGTGCTCATCGCCGCCCACTACGACTCCGCCGCCATGGGGCCGGGCGCCTCCGACGACGCCGCCGCCGTGGCCGCCATGCTGGAGACCGTCCGCGCGCTGCGCACCGGCCCTCGGCCACGCAACGACGTCGTCCTGCTCATCACCGACGGCGAGGAGGACGGCGTGCTCGGCGCCGAGGCCTTCGTCCGCGAACACCCGCTCGGCAAGGCGGGCGGCGTCCTGCTCAACTGGGAGGCCCGCGGCACCGGCGGCCCGTCCCTGATGTTCGAGACCACGCCCGGCAACGCCCGCCTCGTCGACACCTTCGCCGGCGCCGCCCCCGCGCCGCGCGGCAGCTCCGCCATGGTGCAGGTCTACCGGCTGCTGCCCAACAACACCGACTTCACCCCGCTCACCCGGGCCGGCTACACCGGCATGAACTTCGCCTACATCCAGAACTCCTCGCACTACCACACCGCCACCGACACCATCGCGAACCTCAACCCCGGCAGCCTCCAGCACCACGGCTCCACCATGCTCGCCCTCACCCGCGCCCTGGGCGGCACCGACCTGCGCGCCCTCGACTCCGGCCACGACGCCACCTACTTCCGCGCCCTCGGCGTCATGATCACCTACCCGGGGCAGCTCACCTGGCCGCTGGCCGTGCTCGCCCTCCTCGCGGTCGCCGCCCTGGCCCTGCCGGCCCGCACCCGGCGGCTGCTGACCCTGCCCCGCCTCCTCGTGGCCGCCGTCTCGGCGCTCCTTCCGCTCATCCTCTCCGCCGCCCTCGCCCAAGGGCTCTGGGCGCTCCTCGCCACCTGGCGGCCCGCCTACGACCTCATGGGCGGGCTCCTCCACCATCCACGCCCCTACCAGGCGGCCGTCGCCGCGCTGTCCGCAGCGGCCGTCCTCGGCTGGCACCTCGCCCTGCGCCGCGCCCTCGGCAGCGCCGCGACCGCCATCGCCGGGCTCCTCTGGCTCGCCGCGCTCGGCCTGCTCTGCGCCTGGCTCGCCCCAGGAGCGGCATTCCTGTTCACCCTCCCGGCCCTGCTCGGCGCACTCGGCTGGCTCGCCGCCCTGCTGCTGCGCCGCGCCCCCGGCTGGTCACGCATGCTCCTGGCCCTGGCCGGCCCCGCCACCGCCGCCATGCTCCTGCCCGCGCTGGCCGGCGACGTCTTCGACGGCATGGGACTCGCTCTCGCGGGCGTCCCCGCCCTCGTGCTCGCCCTGTTCCTGCTGACCGCCGTACCGATCGCCGACCTGTTCCTCACCCGCTCCAAGCGCGCCACCGTCCTGGCCGTGCCCCTCACCGCCGTCGTCCTCGCCGCCGCCCTGGCCGCCACCGGGCTCGCCACGGACGGCTTCGACGCCGAGCACCCCGGGCGCACCCACCTCGCGTACGTCATGGACGCCGACACCCGCACCGCTCACTGGGTCAGCGCCGACACCGACCCCGCCCCCTGGACCAGCCGCTACGTGACCGGCCGCGACACCTCGGCGCTCCCGCCCGGCTACGCGCGCGGCGCCCTGCGCACCGGCCCCGCACCCGCCATCACCACCGGCGCCCCGCGAGCCGACGTCCTGGCGCACCGCGGCACCACGCTCAAGCTGCACGTCACCCCCGCCAAAGGCGCCCGCTCCGTCACCCTGCGCCTCGACCAGCCGATCACCCACGTCACCGCCACCGCCGGCGCCTTCGGCTCGGCCACCGCGGCCGTGACCGGCACGCGCACCGGCACCTGGCCCTCGGAGATCCGCTTGCGCGGCATCCCCGCCCGCGGCGCCACGTTCACCGTACGGACGCAGGGCCAGGACCGGATCCGCCTCACCGTCATCTCGGAAACCGACGGCCTGCCCGCCGTGCCCGGCTTCGTCCCCCGGCCCGCGGATCTGGTAGCCGCCACGAGAGAGGACGGCGACCTCACCGCCGTCACCCGCACCTACACGCTGTCCAGAAACGCTTAGCACCCGCTCAGCCGTCCAGGTGACGTCAGGCGGAGCCGGAGCCGCCCGGCCGCCCCTAAGAATCGATCATTTTTGATATATCAAGTTTGATGGATTATGGTCGGTCTTCGCAATTCCGACGAAGAGGACCACCATGACCACCGGCCACCTGCCCGTCCCCGGCGCCACGCTGCACTACGAGGTGCGCGGCGCCGGGCCCGCCCTGCTCATCTCCCAAAGCGGCGAGGGCGACGCCCGTCGCAGCACCGACCTGGCCGATCACCTCGTCGACAGCTACACCGTCATCACCTACGACCGGCGCGGCCTGTCCCGCAGCGCCCTCGACCGCCCCCGCCCCGTCCCCTTGAGGCAGCACGCCGACGACGTCCACCACCTGCTGGCCGCGCTCACCGACCGGCCGGCGGCGATCCTCGGCTGCAGCATGGGCGCCGCCATCGGCCTCCACCTGGCCCTCGACCACCCCGGCCAGATCGCCACCCTCATCGCCCACGAACCGGTGTCCCCCGGCCTCCTCCCACCGGCCGAGCGCACCCGCCACCTCGCCGAGCTCGCCGGCATCCAGCGGCTCTACCGCCGCGAAGGACTCACCCCCGCGCTCAAGGCCATCACCGAGGCCCTGGGCATCGACCCCGCCGCCCCCGACGCCGAACCCGGCCGCACCCCGCACCCCATGACCCCCCAGAGGGTCGCCGACTTCGGCTTCTTCCTCGAACACGACGTCACCGCCGTCATCGGCGACACCCTCCCGACCGGCGACCTGGCCTCCACCGGCGCCCGCATCGTGCCCGCCGTCGGCCGCACCACCCCGCCCGCCGCCTTCGACCGCCGCTGCGCCCAGGAGCTGGCCGCCCTGCTCGGCACCGAGCCGGCCGAGTTCCCCGGCGGCCACAACGGCAACCTCACACATCCGCGCGCCTTCGCCGCCCGCCTGAAGGAGGTGCTCAGCCGGCGGGCCGGCTGACCGTGCGGCAGGCCAGGTGCAGGGCGAGGCGTTCGTCGCGGTGGCGCAGGTCGATGCCCAGCAGCCGCTCCACCCGCTGGATGCGGGCGGCCACCGTGTTGCGGTGCACCCCCAGCACCGCCGCCGTCTCCGCGATCGAGGACTCGGCGTCCAGATAGGCCGACAGCGTGCGGATGAGGTCGCCCGGCTGGTCGTGCAGGGGCGCGAGCAGCGCGCGGGCGGCCGGTTCGAAGGTGTCGGTACGCGCCCACTCCAGCAGCAGCTGCGCCATCCCGAGCTGGTCCACCTGCAGGAAGAAGCCCGCCTCAGGACGGGTGGCGGCCAGCCGGGCGGCGTCGGCGGCCTCCGCGACCGTGCTGATCAGGCCGCTCGTGCCGGGGTGCGGGCGGCCCACCCCCATGTGGGCGCCGGCCGAGCGGCGCAAGGCCCGGTTCGCGGCGCGCAGGGTGTCGGCGAGGGCGTGCACGCGGGCGGCGGTGGGCTCCTGCGCGAACGTGGTCCACCCCGTCCAGCCGTCGCCGTGCTCGACGACCACCGCGTGCACACCCTCGCCGCGCAGCACGCGGGTGACCTGCGCCGTGGACGCCACCGTGTCCAGCCCCGGCGGCGCCCCGATGCGCAGGCCGACGTGCCAGCCGCCGAGCTGCCAGCCCGCGTCGGCCGCCCGCCTGCGCAGCTGCGCCGACGGCTCGCCGTCCAGCCGGAGCAGGTCGCCCAGCAGCGCCGAACGTGAGCGCGCGTCCCGTTCCAGCTCCAGCCGGTGGCTGAGCAGCCAGCGCTGCACCGCCGAGGCCGCCACCGACAGCGCCGCCGGCACCACGTCCGCCCGCGCCGCCGCCGTCCCCCGCAACTCCACCACCAGCCAGAACGCCGGCCGCGGCGCTCCCGGCAGCGCCGCCGGATGCGCCAGCAGCACCCCGTCGCCGAGCCTGACCCGCTGCGGCACCACCTCCTGCGCCCGCACCGCCTCCGGCTCACGCACCTGCCCGGCCAGCGGCTGGCCCCGCTCGTCCAGCAGCGCGGCGGGCGCGTTCAGCAGCTCGCCCAGCCGGGCCACGACGCCCTCGGGCGCGAGCGTCCGCTCGTCGAAGGCGCGATGCGCCGACAGCACCAGCCGCGCCCGGTCGATCTCCGGCTCCGCCAGCATCATCCGCGCCGCCACCAGCAGGTCGAGCGGGTCGGCCGCGGCACCGAGCAAGGGCACCCCCAGCCGATCAGCCAACCGCAGGGTCCCATACGCCACCCCGCCGGCCATCCCGCCGGCCATCCCGCCGGCCATCCCGCCGGCCATCCCGCCGGGTGTCTCGCCGGGTGTCTCGCCGGGAGTTGCGTCGGCCGGCCGATCCGCGGGCGGGGTGGCCGCGGTCACCAGGACCGCCGCCCCCTCCGCGTCCACCACGCGGCGGAGCAGGGCGTCCAGGCGCCAGTCGCCCGGATCGACCGGTGTGCTCACCATCACCACCTCGCCAGGACCGGCGGGGGTGTAGGCGCCGGGGTCGGCGAGGGGGCGGACGGTCCGTGCCGTGGCGTCCAGTCCCGCCTCGCCGGCCAGCACCTGTACCGCGCCGGTCCACTCGGGCAGGGCCAGCAGCCTGCGTACGGTGGTCATCGCCGGCCTCCCAGCAGGACGGGCTCGCAGTCGATCCCGTACGCGCGAGGCGCGACCAAGGCGATCCGCCCCGGATCCGTCCAGAACGGCGCGATCGGCACCTGCAGCACCATGACCTCCATCCCCGCCCGCACGGCGTCGCCGGAGATCGGCGTCACGGTGCGCCGGTCGAGCACCGCCAGCACGTCGGGCGTCGAGGCGACGACCCGGCCGTCGCGCAAAGCGAGCAGGTATTCGTTCTCCATCTCCAGCCGCAGCAGCGCCCCCGTGGCGTGATCGGCCACCGTGACACCACCGCGCGAGAACCCGGCGCGGCCGTGCAGGCGCGGCCCCGGCCTGCGGACCACCTCGATCACCCGGCCCAGCGCCAGCACCCGCCCGCCCGCCTGGCCCAGCCGGTCGGGGGCGGGCGACTCGCCGAGCGCGAGCAGCCGCCGTCCCAGCTCCAGCGCCGCCGACACCGACCCGACGACGCTGCAGCAGGCCAGCTCGTACGCCGGGACCGGGGCCAGCGCCAGCGCCGCCCAGCCGCCCGCGCTCGGCAGGAACGCCCGCACCGTACGCTCCAGGTCGGCCGCCGTGCCGGTGGCCTGCACGAGCACCTGCCCGCCCGGCTCGGCCAGCGCGACGGGGGTGACCGGGCGGCCGCAGGCGTTGAGCGAGAGCTGGTCGAGCCGGGGCACGCCGCGCCCGGTCAGGTCGGCGTCCACGACCGGCAGGCCCAGGTCCCAGGCCAGCGGCAGCATGCCGTTCAGCCCGCCGATCTCCAGGGAGGCGACGGCGCCCGCCCGCACGCCGGCCCACCGCTCGACCGCGGCCACGGCGGCGGCGAACTCCTGCCCGCCCGGCAGCTTCTCGTTGAACACCGGCGTCGCCCCGACGACCCCCACCGGCACGACGTACGCCTGCGGCGGCAGCGCGTCCAGGGCGTGCACGACGACCTCCGCGCCCGCGGCCAGGCGGCGGCGCAGCAGCAGCGCGGCGGTACGGGTGTCCCCGCCACCACCGGAGCCCAGCACCGCCACGCCCCGCTCCAGCGCCGGCACGTCCGGCGGCTCGATTCGCATCTGTCCAGCTTGCCGCACCGGACCGGCCCGCCGTGCCATTCGCCGGCCGGCCGGGGCGGCGGAAGACGCAGGTCGAAGCGGGAATGACCGTAACTCCGTCGGGGTGGCGCCGAAATCACCGCGCTGAACGACTTGCGCAATGGTCAAGAGTCGTTGACCATTGACTCGTGTCCACCGACGATCTTCCTGAGACCTTTCACGTCACCACCGACGAGCAGCTCCGCGCCGTCTCCAACCTCACGCGTCACCGGATCATGGCCGTGCTCCGCTTCGAGCCGGCCACGATCACCCAGATCGCCCAGCGGGTGGGCCTGGCCAAGGGCAGTTCCAGCTACCACGTACGGCTCCTGGAGCGGGCCGGCCTGGTGAAGGTGGTGCGGACGCGGAAGGTGCGCGGGGTCACCGAGCGCTACTACGCGATGGCCGCCCGCTCGATCCGGCTGCCGGACCCGGGACAGGGACAGCCGGACGTGCTGCTGCGCAACGCGGTGGCCGACCTGGAGGCGTCCCCCGCCGACGGCGAGCGGCACGTGCGGATGGCGCACCTGCGGCTCACCGACGAGCAGTTCGCGGAGCTGGGTGCCCGCCTCGAGGCGCTGGCGGACGAGTACCGGGCGCTGTCGGACCCGTCCCGTCCCGACACGTCGCTCGTCTTCGCGCTGTTCCACCCGGCCCAGCCAGAGCGGGCCGGGCTGGATGAGGAGGGCGACCGGCCTGAGCGGGCCGAAGAGGACGAACAGGTTGAGCGGGCTGAGGAGAGTGCGGAATGACGGCGAAGGTGAGCTTGCCGGCCGGGTTCGGGCGGTTGTGGACGGCGCAGACGGTGTCGTCGCTGGGCGACGGTGTGACGCATGCCGCGCTGCCACTGCTGGCGTTGACGCTGACCCGGGATCCGATGGCGCTGGCCGTCGTCACGGCCGCGGGGACGCTGCCGTGGGTCCTGTTCGGGGTGCTCGGCGGGGCGCTGGTGGACCGGTGGGATCGCCGGCGCACGATGTGGATCACGGATGCCGGGCGTGCCGCGCTGCTGGCCGTCCCGGCCGTCGCCGCGGCGTTCGACGTGCTGACCGTTCCGCTGCTGGCGGTGGTGGCGTTCCTGCTGGCGCTGGGCGGGTTGTTCTTCGACACGGCCGCCACGGCGTACCTGCCGGATCTGCTCGGCCGCGACCCGGCCCGGCTGGAGCGGGCCAACGCGCGCCTGCGCGGCGCCCAGACCGCGGCGTCCGGGTTCGCCGGGCCGCCGGCGGGCAGTGCCCTGCTGGCGCTCGGACGGTCGGTGCCGCTGGTCGCCGACGCGGTGTCGTTCGCGGTGTCGGCGGTGCTGGTGCGGTCGCTGCCCGCGGTGCCGCGGCCGGTCGCCGGCGCCCGTGAATCGCTGCTGCGCCAGGCGCGGGCGGGCGCGTCCTACGTGTTCAAGGATCGGCTGCTGCTCGGGCTCGCGCTGCGGCCCGCCGTCGGGAACGTCGCCTTCCTCGCCGTGGAGACCGTGCTGGCCCTGTTCGCCCACGAGCGTCTCGGCATCGGTACGTTCGGGTTCGGCCTGCTGCTGACCGCCGAAGCGGCCGGCGGCCTGCTCGGGGCCGGCATCGCCACGTTCCTCGGCCGGCTCCTGGGCACCGGGACCGCGCTGACCTGCACCGCCGCCATCGAAGGGCTGGCCATCCTCGGTCTCGCCGCGGCGCCGAACGCGTACGTGGCCGGGCTGGCGCTCGCCGTCTGCGGGGCGGGCATGGGCGCCACCATGGTGCTCGCGCCCTCGCTGCGGCAGGCCATCGTCCCGGCCCACCTGATGGGCCGCGTCGCCTCCACCTCCCGCATGCTCGCCATGTGCGCCGCCCCGCTCGGCGCCGTGCTCGGCGGCTGGCTGGCCACCGCCTACGACCTGCGCACCCCGCTGTACGCCGCCGCCGGCCTGCTGCTCACCATGACCGCCGTCACCGCGACCATGACCAGCAACCGCCGCGTCGAAGCGGCCCTCGCCGACGCCCGTCCTGAAGCCGTGCCGGTCACGGTCGGCTGGCGGTGACCGGGTTGCACTCCTCGACAGGGGTGAACGGGTGCGGCAGCCCGAACGCGGCCGGCCCGAACACCTCCAGCGCCTCAGGCGTGCGCATGAGAGCGGGCGTGGAGATGCCGACGACGGTCACCCGCTGCCCGTAGCGCAGGTTCTCGGTGGTGATCGGCTCGGCCAGCTCCGACTCCAGCACGCACACCAGGTCGGGCACCACGCACCGCACCTCGCCGTCCACCAGCGCCACCAGGTGCTCGTTCTGGAAAGCCAGCTCCAGCTCGTGCCGCCCGTCGAACGACACCGCCGTCGCCCGCCCGCGCGCGAAGCCCGCCTCCGTGCGCCGCTCCACGTCCGACACCTTGCCGCGGAACAGCACCCGCAGGTGCGCGTACAGGGTGCCCGACAGGGCGCCGGCGAGCGCGGCGACGGGGTCGGCGCCGGCCTGCCTGGCCTGCCGGATCGCCCGGCCGATGGCCAAGGCCAGCGACAGCGTGCGCGGCACGGCCGTCCGCTTGACCTCCGCTCCGGTCATGGCGTACTCGGCGATGTGCGCCACCCCGCCCAGCCGCACGGTCACGCCTCTGGCCAGCCACTCCATGCGCCGGTTGTCGGCGCCGGTGTCGATGATCGTGCTCTCGCCCCGCTCCCCCGCCACCGCCATGGGCGAGCCCGGCACCCCGTACACGCCGAAGGTCTCCATCTGCAGCTCGGGGAAGGCGCGTCCCATGCCGTCGGCGTCCACGACGGGCAGCCCCGTGACGGCGGCCACCACCAGCGGGATCATCGAGTTGATGCCGCCGCACTCGATCGGCATGGTCGCCCCGGCCGGGCGGCCGAGGTGGCGTTCGAGGGCGCGCAGCGCGGCGACCGGCTCGGTGCCGCGCGGCAGCTTCTCGTGCACGACGGTCGGCGCGCCCATCTGCGCGGTGGGGATGACGAGGGTGTCGTCGGCGAGGTCGCCGGGGTCGAGCACGGTGATCGGGCCGTGCTCGCGGATCGCCTGCCGCACCAGCAGCCGCCCCACGTACGGGTCGCCGCCGCCGCCCGTGCCCAGCAGGGCCGCGCCGCGGGCCAGGTCGGGCAGGTCGTCCTCGGTCAGCAGCCAGCTCACCGCCCCACCCCCACCGGGTCGAGGTCGTAGCCGAAGTAACGCGGCCCGGCCAGCGCCAGCCCCGCCTCGCTGTGCCAGCGCGGATCGCACGGGGCGATGATGACGCTGACGCGCTGCCCGAAGCGCAGCGCCTCCGTGGTGACGGCCTCGCCGCTGTCGCGGTCGAGGGTGCAGATCAGGTCCGGTACGGTGCCGCGCACCTCGCCGTCCAGCTCGGCGACCAGGTACTCGTTCTGGAAACGCAGCACCAGCTCGCGCCCTGCGTCGCCGTCCATGCCCGACAGGGTGGCAGTGCCGCGGGCGAAGCCGGTCGTGGTGCGGCGTTCGACGTCGATCACCTTGCCGGTGAACAGCCGCCGCCCGCCCAGCCGCGCCGCCACCGCCCCCACCGGGTCGCCGTGGCGGGAGCGGCGCACCAGCGCGCCCAGCTCGGCGCACAGGCTCAGCGTGCCCGGCACGAGCGAGTCGCGGGCCTGCGCGCCGGTCATGCCGTACAGGGCGATCATCGTCGAGCAGCCCATGTCGATGGTGGCCGAGCGGGCCAGGCGCTCGGCCCAGTGGTTGTCGGCGGTGTCCAGGACGACCTTGTTGCCCTTCTCGTCGGCGACCGACATGGGGGTGGTGGAGACGCCGTACAGGGTGGGCAGCACCATCTGCAGCTCGGGGAAGGCGCGTCCCATGCCGTCGCCGTCCACCAGCGGCAGCCCGAGCTGGGCGGCGGCGACGACGGGGATGAGCGAGTTGACGCCGCCGGCCTCGATGCAGGCGATGTGGGTGACGCCGCGCCCGAGGTAGCCCGACAGCGCCTCGGTGGCCTTGGCCACCTGCTCGGTCGAGGGCAGCTTCTCCACCATCACGGTCGGCGCGCCCATCATCGCGACGGGCAGCACGGACGCGTCCGGCGGCAGCTCCTGCAGCGGGCACAGCTCGACGGGGCCGTGCGCGGCGACGGCGGAGGCGGCCAGCAGCCGGCCGATGTGCGGGTCGCCGCCGCCTCCGGTGCCGAGGATGGCGGCGCCGGCGGCGAGGTCGCCCAGATCGGCCGCGGTGATCGTGGTCACCTGGGTCACCGTCCCTTCGCGTCGGTGAGCTGGAGCTCGCCGACGGCCTTGGCTCTGATGCGGGTGGCGTTGCCCGGCAGGTACGGGATCGGCACCTCGTCGAAGTCCACGATCTGCACGCTGGAGGGCGAGGCGCCGGCCGCGACCGCGCGGTCCACGGCCTCCTGCTTGGCGGCGTCCACGACGGCGTCGCGGCGGCCCGGCTCCACGGCGTAGACGCGGTCGACCTCGCCGCCGATCTGCGCGATGGCGGCGCCGATGGCGTTGGCGACGGCGTAGTGTCCCGGCCGGTGCACGGTGCCGGAGCCGGCCAGCTCGTCGGGCAGCAGCATCGAGCCGCCGCCGACCGCGACGACGGGCAGCGGCTCGGCGGAGGTGCGCATGCGCTCGACCGCGTCGGCCACGTCGGAGGCGATGCGCCGCAGCGCGGCCTCGGCCAGCTCCTTGCCGATGTGGGCGACCAGGGCGGGGTCGCCGATCTCGGCGCGGCCGGCGGCCACGGCGATGTCGGTGGCGGTCAGGGTGTCGCCGCCGAACACCAGCGCCTTGGAGGTCAGCTCGTAGCCGACGCTGTCCGGGCCGACGCTCACCGCGCCGTCGTGGCGGACCCGGCTGCCGCCGCCGATGCCGATCGACAGCACGTCCGGCATGCGGAAGTTCGTCCTGATGCCGGCCACGGTGACGTCGGTGGTGGCCTCGCGGGGGAAGCCGTGCCGCAGCACCCCGACGTCGCTGGTCGTGCCGCCCACGTCGACCACCGCGCAGGTGTCGAGGCCGGACAGCACGGCCGCGCCGCGCATCGAGTTCGTCGGCCCTGAGGCGAACGTGGCCACCGGGTAGCGCCGGGCGAAGTCGACGTCCATGAGCGTGCCGTCGTTCTGGCTGAGGTAGAGGGGCGCGGTGATGCCGGCGCCGGTGACCGAGGCGGACAGCCCGTCCACGATGTGCGCGGCCAGCTCGCGCAGGGCGGCGTTGACGATGGTGGCGTTCTCCCGCTCCAGCAGCCCCACCCGGCCGATCTCGTGCGACAGCGAGACCGCCGCCTCCGGCAGCCGCTCGGCGATGATCTCGGCGGCGCGCTCCTCGAACTCGGCGTTGACCGGCGAGAACACCGACGTGATCGCGACGCTGCGCACCCCGGCCTGTCCCATGTCGTCGGCGGCCTTGCGCACCTCGGCCTCGTCCAGCTCGGCAATGTGCCGGCCGTCGAACTCGTGCCCGCCGTGCACCAGGTAGGCGCGCCCCGACACCGCGTCGACGAGCCGCTGCGGCCAGTCCACCATCGGCGGCAGCGACGCCCCGGCGGGCAGGCTGAGCCGCAGCGCCGCGGTGGGCGCCAGGCGGCGGGCCTCGACGAGCGCGTTGATGAAGTGCGTGGTGCCGATCATCACCGCGCGCACGTCCGCCAGGTTGAACGCCCGCTGCTCCTGCAGCCCCCGCAGGGCGCTGACGATGCCGGAGGTGACGTCGGCGGTGGTGCCGGTCTTGACGGCGGCCAGCACCTGCCGCCCGTCCAGCAGGACGGCGTCGGTGTTGGTGCCGCCCACGTCGATGCCGATGCGCACGAAGAACTCCCCTGTGTGTCGTTGCTTGGTGATCGTCAGACGGCCGAACCGGCGGGTACGGCCTCGGCCGTGCGGTGCGAGCCCACGCCGCGCACCCAGCCCAGCTTCCCGGCCACCACGTAGAGCACGAAGGCCAGCACCAGCGAGTTGATGCTGCCGAGCCCCACCTCCACGAAGCGGCCCAGCAGCGCCGCGGCCAGCCAGATCAGCAGCGTCGCAGGCACCCAGTCGGGCGCCGACTCCGGCACCGCGCCGCGCCGCCTGGCCTGCTCCAGCTCGCCGCGCCAGCGCCGCACCACGAAGTACTCGGCCACCATGATCCCGGCGATCGGCGGGAAGACGACGCCGAGCACCGTCAGGAAGTCCACGAACGCGTCGAGGATGCCGGCCGCGGCCAGCACGCTGCCCAGCAGGCCGATGACGGCGGTCGCGGCGCCGCGGTGCACCTTCCTGCCCAGGACGGTGCCGACGAAGTTCACCAGGCCGAGGCCGGAGGAGTACAGGTTCCAGTCGTTGATCTTGATGGTGCCGGCGACGATGACGAGGATGCCGACCCAGCCGACCGACGAGGTCACGATCGTGGTGATCTCGCTGGTGCCGACCGCGTGCGCCAGCAGCACACCGGCCATGCCGATGACGTACTCGCCGAGCGTGACGCCCACCAGCGTCTGCTTGACCACGTCGGCCACGCTCCTGTTGAAGCGGGTCATGTCGGGGGTGACGATCGCCCCCACGATGAACCCGCCCGCCACCAGCGTCGTCCCCTGCAACAGGGTCAGCTGCGGCCCCGGCGGCGCCGAGGCGACCAGCGCGCCCACGTCGTGCCGCGACAGCTCACTGATGATCGACCAGCCGACCAGGATGAGGAACGCCGGCACCGTGACGTACGCGGTCCAGGCCATCGACCCGAACCCCCACAGCACGATCGCGGTCACCAGCAGCCCGAACACCAGCGACCATCCCCACTCGGGCAGCACGCCCACCAGGCTCGCCAGGCCCTGCGCCGAGACCGCCGACTGGATGCCGAACCAGCCGATGAGGCTGATCCCGATCGCCAGCCCGATCACCGCCGACCCGGCCCTGCCGAACCCGGTCCAGCGGGCCAGCATGGAGGTCGACAGCCCCTCGCGCACGCCGATCACGCCGACGAACACCGCCACCACCTCGAGGATGACCGCGCCCAGCGTCAGCGCCAGGAACGCCTGCCAGAACCCCATCCCGAACCCGAGCGTGGCGCCCAGCAGGAACTGGCTGAGCGCCGAGATCTGGCCGAACCGCTGCACGGCCACCGACCACCAGGAGTAGCGGGCGCCGCTGGGCACCCTGGACAGCGCGTAATCGTCGACACCGACGGCCGAGGCCATGCCGACCTCCCTTACCTCAAGCGAGACCTGTGGTTGGACGCCAACGGTAGGAAGCGGCAGCCGGGCTGTCAGTGTGGACATTCCACAGCCGGCGGGCCGCGACTGTGCATAGTGCACGGTCGCGGCCGTCGGGGCTCCTTCACAGCGTACGCGCGGCTCCGGTGAGCGCCTCGTCCAGGATGGCGGCGCCGCGGCTCAGCTCGTCCTCGCTCGCGGTCAGCGGCGGCGCGATGCGGAACGTGCCGCCCATGCCGGGCAGCTGCACGATGTTCATGTGCAGGCCCAGCTCGTAGCAGCGGCGGGTCACCTCAGCGCCGAGCCGGTCCGCGCCACCCGGCCCCAGCAGGTCGTCGCCCACCAGCTCCATGCCGAGCAGCAGCCCGCGCCCGCGCACGTCGCCCACCACCTCGTGCCGCGTGGCCAGCTCCTCCAGGTGGCCGCGCAGCAGCTTGCCCAGCCGGCGGGCGCGCTCGTCCAGCCGGTCGCGCTCCAGCACGTCCAGCACGGTGTTGCCGACGGCGGCCGGCAGCGGGTCGCTGACGTGCGTGGTGAAGAACAAAAAGCCCCGCTCGTGGGCGCGCCGCTCGATCTCCGCGCTGGTCAGCACAGCCGCCAGCGGCAGCCCCGCGCCGAGCGTCTTGGACAGCGTGAGGATGTCGGGCACGACGTCCTCGTGCTGGAAGGCGTACCAGTCGCCGGTACGGCACAGCCCCGTCTGCGCCTCGTCCAGGATCAGCAGCATTCCCCGCTCCCTGCACTTGTCCGCCAGCGCCGGCAGATAGCCGGGTGGCGGCTCGACCACGCCGCCCGAGCTGAGGATCGGCTCCACCAGGCAGGCCGCCAGGCTGCCGACCGACTGGGCGTCGATGAGGTCGAAGCCGAGGTCGAGCTGGCGGCGCCAGTCCAGCTCGCCCGAGGCGTCCACGATGGCGGGACGGAACCGGTCGGGCACGGGCAGCGCGAAGTTGCCCGGCGCGGCAGGGCCGTACCCCTTGCGGCCGGCGCTGTAGGTGGCGTTCGCGGCGGCCTGCGTCATGCCGTGCCACGACCGGGCGAACGACACGATCTCGTGCCGGCCGGTCACCAGCTTGGCCAGCCGGACGGCGGCCTCGTTCGACTCGGCGCCGGTGGTCAGCAGCAGCGCCTTGTCCAGCGGGTCGGGCACGCTCGCGGCCAGCCGCGCCGCCAGGTCCACGACCGGGCGGCTGAGCATGGCGCTGTGCAGGTGGTCGAGGCGGGCGATCTGCTCGCGTACGGTGGCGACGATCTCGGGATGGGAGTGGCCGAGGATGGCGCTCATCTGGCCTGAGGTGAAGTCGAGCAGCTCCCGGCCGCTCTCGGTGAACACCGAGGTGCCCGACGCGCGGGCGATGACGTCGGGGGAGAACGCGGCGTGGCCGCTGTAGCGGATGAGGTGGCGGTCGGGGGGCGTCTGGTGTGCCATGTGATCGACGGTAGGGACGCGGACCTGGCCCGTCCATCACCCGCCGGCGCGCCGCCGCTCTTCGAGGCCGTCGAGGATGAGGTCGAGGCCGTAACCGAACTCCTCGGCGTAGTCGTAGCCGGGCCGCAGCGCGTGCTCCACGATCAGCTCGGCGAGATGCGGCCACTGCGCCGCGGCCTCACCCTGCAGGATGTTGCCGGCGACCTCCTCCCTGTCGTCGGGGGTCGTGACCGGCAGGACCGACTCCTGCAGCACGAATCCGTAGACGTAGGCGTCGATCGCCGAGACCGCATGCGCGGCCATCGCCACCGAGAAGCCCGCCCCCCGCAGCACCCCGAGCACCGCGTCGTGGTGACTCAGCGTCGCAGGGCCCGGGTCGCGGCGGGAGTCGAGCAGGCTCAGCGCCCAGCTGTGCCGGCCCAGCACCGCCCGCGCGGACACGGCCCGCGCCCGGATGGCCGCCCGCCAGTCGCCGCCGCCGGAGGGCAGCTCGATCATGGCGAACACCTTGTCCACCACGCCGTCGAGCATGGCCTCCTTGTTCGGCACGTGGTGGTAGAGCGACATCGCCTCCACCCCCAGCTCCTGCGCCACCCGCCGCATCGTGATGGCGGCCTCGCCACCGCGATCGGCGACCCTGATCGCGGCCTCCAGCACGCGGTCGCGGCTCAGCGGTGGTGACACGGGCGGCTCCGGTACGGGGGGATTGACAGCCTTACGAGCGTAAGCCAACCTTACACCTGTAAGTAGCCTTACGCTCGTAAGTCTGAGGAGGCCTCCATGCCCATGCCGCTCTGGTGGGGACACGTCAACAAGCGCATCTTCAACCCCATGTCCATCCGCCGCGGCAGCTACCCGGTGCTCACCCACGTCGGACGCACCTCCGGCCGCGCCTACCGCACCCCGCTCGACGCCTTCCCCGTCCCCGGCGGCTACCTGTTCATCCTCGTCTACGGCTCACGCTCGGACTGGGTGCGCAACATCCTCGCCACCGGCCACGCCCGCTTACACGCCGACGGCAAGGACCTCGACCTGACCGCCCCGCGCATCGTCGGCCGCGACGAGGCGTTCCCCGACCTGCCCGACAACGCCCAACGCGCACCCCGGCTGCTGCGCATCACCGAGTTCCTCCGCATGGACACCGCCGACACTCAGCCCTCCGGATAGAACAGGAACAACGTGCACCCCTGCGCCGACTGCGGCACGTGCGACGAACCCGCCGGAGCATGGATGAACGTCCCCGCCGGATAGTCCCGCTCACCGTCGTTGAACACCCCGGAGACCACGAACACCTCCTCCGGCCCAGGATCGTGCACGTCCACGCCCTCCCAGCAGGACCCGGCGTCCATCTCCAGCACGTACGCCCCCGCCCCGCCCGCACCGCGCCACAGCGGGCGCAACCGGATGCCGGGGAACACCTCGCGCACCGGGGCGTCCTCCACGGAGGACCACACGTAGCCCGGCATGTCCTTCTGTGTCGTCATGCCCACCACCCTGACAGCCGCCCACCGCCCCCGCCGAGTGTCAGAAAAGACATCCCGCGCTACTTTTCAGACATGCACCGCGTCACCGCCTTCGTCCGCCCAGGACAGTCCACCTTCGAGCTCGCCTGCGCCGCCCAGGTCTTCGGCATCCAGCGGCCCGAGCTGCCCGCCGCGTACACCTTCGGCGTCTGCGCAGAACACCCCGGCCCCGTCCCCACCCGCGCCGGCTACGACATGCTCGTCACCGACGGCCTCGACGCCCTCACCCACACCGACACCGTGATCATCCCCGGCTGGCTGCCACCCGCCGACCCACCCTCCCCCGCCGTCACCGACGCGCTGCGCCGCGCCCACGCGCGCGGCGCCCGCCTCGTCAGCATCTGCTCCGGCGCCTTCGCCCTCGCCCACGCCGGTCTCCTCGACGGACGCACCGCCACCACCCACTGGGGCCTGACCGCCGAACTCGCCGCCCGCTTCCCGCACGTCCACGTCGACCCCGACGTCCTGTACGTCGACCACGGCGACCTCGCCACCAGCGCCGGCGCGGGAGCCGGCATCGACCTGTGCATCCACCTCGTACGCCGCGACCAAGGCGCCCGCCACGCCGCCCACATCGCCCGCGCCATGGTCATGCCGCCCCACCGCGAAGGCGGCCAGCTCCAATACACCGCCCCACCCCGCCCCGCCCAGATCGACGGCACCCTCGCCCCCCTCCTCGACTGGGCCACCGCCCGTCTCGCCGAACCCCTCACCGTCGAGACCATGGCCGCCCGCGCCGGCCAGTCCGCCCGCACGCTCACCCGTCGCTTCATCGACCAGCTCGGCATCAGCCCAGGCCAGTGGCTGCTCGCGCAGCGCATCGCCGCCGCCCAGGACCTGCTCGAAACCAGCGACCTGCCGCTCGACGCGGTCGCCCGCCGCTCAGGGCTCTCCTCGGCCACCAACCTGCGCCGCCGCTTCCACACCGCACTCGGCACCACCCCGGGCGCCTACCGCCGCGCCTTCCGCGGCCGCACCGCGAAGGGACCGGCCCCTGCCGAAGAGCCGGCCCCTTGACCGGCCCTGCCGAAGAGCCGGCCCCTTGAGACGCCCTCCGGCCGGCCCGGCACGACCGTCAAGCGAGCCGAAGCGCGGCGCAGCACCACCGTCGGCCGGCCACCGTCAGCCGTCACAGTCAGCCGGCACCGTCAGCCGGCCAGCGTCAGCGAGCCACCGTCAGCGAGCCAGCGCCCGGCGCAGCACCGCCGCCGCCTCGCCGAGCTGCCGCTGGGACACCTCGGCCGACAGCAACGCCTGCGAACCGTGGAAGGTGCCCGCCCACTGGTGCAACTCCACCGGCACCCCCGCCCGCAGCAGCCGCAGCCCGTACTCGATGGCCTCGTCCCTGTTCGGGTCGAACTCCGCCGTCGCGATGTACGCCGCCGGCAATCCCGCCAGATCCTCGGCCCGGCTCGGAGCCGCGTACGGCGTGGCCGGCGCCCCACCCAGATAGTGCCGCCAGATCGCAGAAACCTTGTCCCGGTTCATCCAGGGCGTCTCGGTGAACGTCCGCCCCGACCAGGTCTCCTGCCGATCATCCAGCCCCGGCTGGTTCAGCAGCTGGAACCGGATCGGCGGCCCCTGCTCGTCCCGCGCCCGCAACGACACCGCCGCCGCCAGGCACGCCCCCGCGCTGTGACCGCCCACCGCCAGCCGCTCAGGGTCGAACCCCAGCTCGCCCGCGTGCTCCGCGGCCCACCGCAGCACCGCCCACACATCGTCCAGCGCCGCCGGGTACGGATGCTCCGGCGCCAGCCGGTACCCCACCGAGATCACCACCGCGCCCGACCCCTCCGCCACCCGCCCGGCCCACGGATGCTCGGTGTCCAGGTCGCCCATGACGAACCCGCCGCCGTGCAGCCACACGATCCCGCCCTGCGCGTCACGCGGGCGATAGACCCGCACGGGAACGTCCGGATCGGCCGGCACCGTATGGTCCACCACCTCCGTGTCCTTGAGATCGGGCGCGGGCAGCGACGTGGCCAGCGCCGTGAAGTTCTTCCGCTCAGCCACCGGGTCCGACAGGTCGGCCCGCGGAAACAACGGGATGAATGGTTCGAGTTCGGGATCCATGCCAGCCATCCTCGCGATCCCGCCCCTTCGCATCATCCGCCATCCGTCGCACATCACCCCCGCCCCACGCACCGAACGGCGCATACCCTGGCAGACGTGGAGGCTCTCGCCGTACGGCTGTCCCAGCTCGACTCCCAAGCCGGAGGCGCCATCAGGGTCGTCATGTTCTACGACACCCTCATGCGCCGCCGCGTCGACCTGCCCGCACTCACCCGCGCCTCAGCCGGCCTCGCCGAATGCGTCACCGGCCTCCGCCTGCACGGCACCGGCCAGGCCATCCGCTTCGGCCCCGACGGCAAGCAGGTCACCGGCCCGCCGCAGCCCCCGTCCACCAGCACCCCCATCCTCCTCGACGACGAAGAGATCGGCACCTGCTGGCTCGAACGCCACGACACCCCCCGCACCCTCGACGACCTCCTCCTCGACCGCCTCGCCATCGCCGCGGCCGCCGTCGTCGAACGCTACGGCCCCGCCCGCACCACCATGGCCGACCCCGCCCTCGTCGAACTCGCCATCAGCGCCGACACCGACGAAGCCGCCAGAGCCCGCGCCCTGCGCCTGCTCGGCTTCGCCCCCGGCCTGCGCCTCCACGTCGCCGCCGTCCACACCGCACTCCCCCTCGACCAGGTCGGCACCGCCATCTGCCCCACCCGCCCGGTCAAAGCCGCACCCCTCGCCGGCGTCGGCGCCATCCTCGCCACCACCCTCGACCCCACCCGCTTCCCCACAGGCGTACGCGCCGGCATCGGCACCGCCCCCGACCCCGCCCGCGCCTGGCACGAAGCCCGCACCGCCCTCCGCTTCACCACCCACCGCCGGCCCATCACCCACCACGACGACCTCGGCGCCGTGGCCCTGCTCGCCCACATCCCGGAAGCCGCCGCCCGCGACAACCCCGACGTCGCCGCCGTCTCCGCCCTCGCCCCAGAAGATCTCGAAACCCTCGACGCCTACTGCGCCACCGGCTCACTCCGCCGCGCCGCCGACCTCCTCCACCTTCACCACAGCAGCGTCGCCCGCCGCCTCGACCACCTCGGCCGGACGCTCGGCCTCGACCTCACCACCCCGACCGGCCTGATGCGCGCCCACCTGGCCCTCACCACCTGGCGCCTCCTCACCACCCGGGGCAGCGGCGAGGACGCAGGCCACCGGCGGACGCAGCTCCAGGGTCTCCACCCGGAACCGCACGAAACCGGCCTCAGCCAGCAAGCCCTGTAGCTCCTGCGCCACCCGTGCCGTCGTCTCCCGAGTCGCGCCCGGGCACCGGGGCTGGCTGACCAGCGCGATCCGCCCACCCGGCCGCAGCAGCCCCCGCAGCTCCCGCAGCCGATCCACCGGATCGGGCCAGAACCCCACGCTGTTCACAGCGAGGACCACATCGAGCGGCCCGCCGAAATCCGGCAGCCGCTCCACCGAAGCCACCACGAGCCGCACCCGGCCGGCACGCACGGCCGCGGCATTACGCCGCGCCGCCTGCCGCACCATCGTCGCCGAATGATCGACCCCGAACACCCGGCCGGCACGACGCGCGAACTCCGCGATCGCCACCCCAGGCCCGAACCCGATCTCCAGCACCCGATCGGCAGGCCGCACGTCCAGCAACGACACCGCCCACCGATTCCGCCGCCTGTTGGAAGGCCGGTACGCGAACAGCGCCCCCTCCAACCACCCGACCACACCCCGAGGGCGATGCGCCTGACTCACCAGCGCCGCGATCACCCGATCCCTGAAAGTCGCCATGAACGAAGTCAACAACTTCAAGTACGCTTGAAGTCAAATGCCTCAGCACCTGACCATCGGCGAACTGGCGGCCCGCACCGGCGTCGCCACCTCCGCCCTGCGCTACTGGGAAGAACTCGGCGTGCTCCCCGCCCCAACCCGCGTCTCAGGCCGCCGCCGCTACCCACCGTCAGCCGTCGAACAGGTCGGCCTCGTGCTCCTGCTCCGCGGCGTCGGCTGCACCCTCCAGGAGATCGCCGCCTTCACCTCCGCCCGCACCTCCGACGGCTGGCGCGAGCTCTACCAACGCAAACTCACCGAGCTCGACCGCCGCATCGCCCAGGCCCAGGCGGCCCGCACCGCCATCGAGCACGGCCTGGCCTGCTCCCACGAGCGCATCACCGACTGCCCCCGCTTCGCCGGCGGCATCACCGCCCTCCTCGAAGGCGCCACCCTCGGAGAGGCCCACGAACGCGCCCACACGACCTGACCCTCAGTCAGCCAGCGGGACCCAGGCGCCGTGCGCGGCCAGGTGAAGACGCGACGACAAGCCGGCCTCGTCGAACGCCCTCACCAGATCATCCGCCCCCTCGCTGAAGTGCGCCCACCCGTCGTAGTGCGCGGGAACGACCCGCGGCGCGCCCAGGATCGCGGCGGCCGCCGCCGTACGCACGCCGTCCAGACTCAACGGCCGGTCACGGAACTTCCCCGGCACCCGCGCCGCCCCCGCATGCAACACCGCCACGTCCACCGCCGGAAACCGCCGCGCCACCTGCACCACGACCCGGATCGACGCGTTGTCCCCGCTGACATGCACCGTCGGCAACCCCGCGCCCTCCAGCACGAACCCGATCACCTCGCAGTTCACGAACCCGTCGGCGTCCCGCTCCCCGTCCTCAGGCCCGTGCACCGCGGGCACCGCCGTCACCACCAGCTCACCACCGCCCGGACGCGGCACCGACCGGCTCTCCCACGCCGCCAGCCCCACGGCACCACCGCCCAGCCGCTCGCTCGCTCCGCGCGTGGTCAGCACCAGCGGGGCCGCCTGCGCGAACGCGCGTCCCCGGTCGTCGAGGTTGTCGGGATGGACGTCATGGCTGACCAGCACCAGGTCCACCGGCCCCAGGCGGTCCTCGCCGACCGCGGGCCCCTCGACCTTGGTGAGGTAGCCGTGCGGACCAGGGTCGTCGAACGTCGGATCGCTCACGATCCGCAGCCCGCCCAGATCCAGGACGACGGTCGGCCCGCCCACCACCATGACGGCGCTCTCCTGACGCGGAATCTCCCCCATGAAGGGAGGTCTTCCCAGGTGCGGGCTTCTGAACGGTGGAGAGGATGAGACGCGTCACCAGCCCGGGGCCTTTACATTGTAGATTCGTAAGGAATGTTGGACGGCGGCACGCGCGGGCAGAGGCCCCGCATGGACAGCGACCGGGGAACGCGAGAGCCCGTCATCGTCGTCGGCGCCGGAATGGCAGGACTCGCCTGCGCCCTCCGCCTCCACGAGGCCGGGGTGCCGGTGCGGGTGCTGGAGGCGTCCGACGGGGTCGGCGGCCGGGTGCGTACGGACCTCGTGGCCGGGTTCCGGCTGGACCGCGGCTACCAGGTGTTCATCAGCTCCTACCCCGAGGCCCGCCGCGTCCTCGACATCGGCGCGCTCGACCTGCGCCCGTTCTCCTCCGGGGTGATCGTGCGGGGCAGGACCGCCGAGGCCAGGGTGATGCTGCCGTGGCGGCACCCGGGGCACGCGTTCAGCGCGCTGATGGCCGGGGTCGGGACGCTCAAGGACAAGGCCGTGCTGTCCGCCGTCACCGGCCGCGACCTCGCCCTGCCTGCCTCGGTGCTGCGCGAAGGGGCCGAGCGGCGTACCGATGAGGAGCTGCGCGCCTGGGGCATGTCCCCCAAGATGATCGACTGCCTGATGCGTCCCTTCCTGGCCGGCGTGCTGCTCGAACGCGAGCTGGAGACGTCCAGCCGGGTCTTCCACCTGCTGTGGCGGTCGTTCGCGCGCGGCACCATCGGCCTGCCCGCGCACGGCATGGGCGAGATCCCCCGCCAGCTCGCCGACCGGCTGCCGCCCGGCACCGTCACGCTCGGCGCGCGGGTGGAGGAGGTGACGGACGGCGGGGTGCGGCTCGCGGACGGCACCACGATCAGCGGCCCGGCCGTCGTCGTGGCCGCCGACCCGCACACGGCCGCACAGCTGCTGGAGGAGATCAAGGCGCCGCCGATGCGCGCGGTGACCACCTTCTACCACGCCGCTCCCCGCTCGCCGATGGGCGAGCCGACCCAGATCGTGGACGCCACCGGCGTCATCACCGACACCCTGGTCGTCACCGACGCCGCGCCGGAGTACTCGCTGGACGGGCGGGCGCTGGTGTCCACCTCGGTGCTCGGCCTGGACGTCGACGAGCGTACGGTCCTGCGGCGGCTGGGCGAGATCTACGGCGACACGTCCGGCTGGGAGCACGTCGCCACCTACCCGATCCCGGCCGCGCTGCCCGCGATGCCGCCGCCGCACCCGCTGCGCAAGCCGGTACGCCTGCGCTCCGGACGGTACGTGTGCGGCGACCACCGCGACACCGGCTCGCTGCAGGGCGCCCTGGTGTCGGGCCGGCGCGCCGCGGACGCCGTGCTGGCCGACCTGCCGTCGCGCGTGAGGCCCCGCTCCCCCGCGATGTAAGTTTCATCGGCCCGCGGCAGGAGCAGCCGTATCGCCGCAGGTCAGCGAAGGGGTCCGGCAAGGCACCGCGCGTCTTGATCGCGACCCTGGTAACGGCGGCGGATGATCTTATACCGTCCCGGCATGCCAGGAAAACGCTGGGCCGCGTCCACGCTGCTCGCCCTGTCCCTCCTCGCTGTCGGCACCCCGCCGCAGGCCGCCGCGAGCGCGGCGCCGGAGGTGCCGCTGGAGGAGATCAACGCGGTCACCACCCAGGTCGCCTTCGGCCTACGCCGCCCCGTCGCCATCGCCGCCCCGGACGACGGCACGGACCGGCTGTTCATCGTGGAGAAGCGCGGCACCGTACGCGTCTACCACCCCGACACCGGCCTCGCCCCCGACCCGATCATCGACATCACCTCATCAGTGGACGAGTCGGGCAACGAGCGCGGCCTGCTCGGCATCGCGCTCTCCCCCGGCTTCGCCGACGACCACGAGCTGCACCTCGCCTACACGGCGCTGCCGGACGGCGCGGTCACCCTCGCCAGGTACGACATGGACGACGAGAGCCTCGACCCGCTGCTCGCCCAGGAGCACGGCGAGAACACCAACCACAACGGCGGCGACCTCGCCTTCGGCACCGACGGCATGCTCTACATGAGCATCGGCGACGGCGGCGGCTCGGGCGACCCGTTCGACAGCGGCCAGCGCCTGGACACCCTGCTCGGCAAGATCCTGCGCATCGACGTCAGCAGGACCTGCGGCGACCTGGCGTACTGCGTGCCCGGCGACAACCCCTTCGCGGGCGTCGCGGGCGCGCGGGGCGAGATCTGGATGTACGGCGGCCGCAACCCCTGGCGCTTCTCCGTGGACCACGCCGACGGCTCGATGTGGATCGCCGACGTCGGCCAGGGCCGCTGGGAGGAGATCAACCACGTCAAGCCGGGCGACCAGGCGGGCGCGAACCTGGGCTGGTCCTGCTTCGAGGGCTTCGAGGTGTTCGACGAGGCGCAGTGCCGCCCGGACGAGACGTACACCAAGCCCGTCTTCACCTACTCGCCGCACACCGGCGGCTGCGCGGTGATCGGCGGCGAGGTGTATCGGGGCGAGCAGTTCGCCGACCTGGTCGGCGGCACCTACCTCGCCACCGACTACTGCTCCTCCACGGTGTGGGCGCTGCGCGAGGACGGCGAGGGCGGCTACCAGCAGGCCGAGCTCGGCCAGACGCCGACGCAGGTCACCGCGTTCGGCGCGACGCCCGAGGGCGAGCTGTACGTCGTCAACGACCTGCCCGGCGGCCTGCACCGCGTCACGTTCGAGCGGGCGACGCCGACGTGCCACGTCCGGTACGTCAAGCAGGCGTGGGGCACCGGCATGACCGTGGACCTCACGATCACCAACACCGGCGCCGCCCCGATCAACGGCTGGACGCTGCGCTTCCCGCTGCCGCGCGGCCAGCAGGTCGTCTCCGACTGGAACACCGACCTCACCCAGTCAGGTGACATGGTCACCGCCGCGTCCGCGGCCCACAACGCCGCGATCGCGCCGGGCGCCAGCGTCACGATGGGCTACCTCGTGAGTCACACGGGTGACAGCTCGCTGCCCAGCCGGATCTCGCTCAACAGGGACGCCTGCAGCGTCACCCGCTGAGCCGGAGGGGCCGAGATGCGGCGCGGCTCGCGTATGGATAAGGTTCTTGATCAAATGCCGGGTGTGCCGGCGGGGCGCTCCCCCGCCGGCCCGCCCTGCGCCGGTGCAAGAGCGATGATCAGGGAACGTGAGTGGCCAGCCAGAGCAGGGGACGGCCGGGTTGGCTCCATGTCGGCGCGCTCGAGGACCGGGTGCGCAGGGCGTGGGACCCTGGCGCGTTCCCGCCGGCCGAGACCCTGCTCGCGATCATGACGTTCTCGGCGGTGCCGCGCGTCCTCGGCACCCGGCTGGCCGGCCATCTCCACGGCGGCATCATCGTGGGGCCGGGCTCGGTGCCGGACTTACCGGGGTTCGAGCACCTGCGTGGCACCTCGCTGCCCGTCCAGCAGGGCTGGTGGGACCGCAGCGCCGGCGTCTACGACCCGGCGCGGCGCGTCATCGGGGTCGGCAGCGTGCCGTCGCCGTCGGCGAGCGTGGCGGCGCACGAGCTGGGCCATGCCACCGACGACATGGACGGCATGCCGTCGCAGAGCCCGTTCTGGCTGCACCTGCATGCCAGGAGCGCCCGTTACCTGGCGCCGCCGTACCGGGAGACGGTCACCGAGCTGTACGCCGAGGCGTTCGCGTGCGTGCTGGTGCGGCGGGCGCGGCGGCTGATCCAGCTCTTCGACGACGAGCACACCGCTCAGCAGGTCTACACCTGGTTCGCCAGGCGGTACGGCATCGGCTGAACGAACGGCTCCCGGCGGCGGCGCATCCGGCCGCTATGCTGGGGTACGAGACTGTGGTGATCGAAGTGCCCGCCATCACACGCGGCATCACACGGAGGGGATGAAGCACATGACCGCGATTCTGCTGGCCGGCGGCGTCCTCCGCGTCCCCGCCGCCACCGTGCTGCCCGACGGCACCCACGTCGACGGCACCCGTGACATCACCCCCGAGGCGCCCGACTATCAGGAGTGGCTGCCGCACGCGATCGACGAGAAGGCGTCCTGGCACGGCGACCGCGACGACGAGGCCATCCTGCGCCGCTGGCGCTCATCCGACGCCTGACGCTCAGGTCGTCACCCTGACCTGCAAGGTGCGCGAGTCGCCCACGAGCGGCGCCACCGCCATCCCGGCCCTGGTCAGCGCCTGCACGCAGGTCGTGATGCGGCCGGTCGCCGCCGGGTAGGGGTCCGTACACGTCACCAGGAACAACCCGGCGTCCCCGGCCGAGACGATGAAACCGGCGCAGCCCGCCCGGCGCAGCAGCGCGTGGATGCGCTCGCTGTCGCGGTCACGCTCGCTCCACAGCGGCCGCCCGCCGGCGCCCACCCCGTAGGTCGGCCCGTCGTCCTGCATGGGCGTCCCGGGGTGCCCGCCGCCGGTCAGGTGCGGCGCGCCTCCGCGGACGCGCCCGTCGTCGTCGCCCTCGTATCCGTGCTTCCGCATGGCGGTCACCTCCCGCCGCCGACTTCCCCGAGCGGAGGCGGTGAAACGGCGGGCCCGGTAAAGGCGGACACGGTAAAGGCGGACACGGTAAAGGCGGACACGGTAAAGGCGGACACGGTAAAGGCGGACACGGTAAAGGCGGACACGGTAAAGGGGCGGGCCGGAGCCCGCCCCCTCACGACGTGTCAGCGGCTGCTGCCGATGGTCTTGCGCCAGTGCAGGCCGCCGGGCAGGTTGATCGACAACGTACGGCGTCCGTCCGCCGAACGGGTGACGCGGAACAGCCGGTTGCCCCAGCTGTGCCCCACACCGCGGCGGGACAGGTTCAGCCGGAACGGGCCGAACTTCTTGGACTTCCGGTAGCTCCAACCCATATCGCTTTTCCTCCATGAGTGTGCGAGAAGCCTCCGCTACCCACAGAACGCGCGATATATCGCCTTGAGTAAAAATCGCCGGCGCCGAAGGGAGGTGAGGACGGCTTGCCCGACGCGCGCGTCAGGCCGGCCTGCGAGCGAAGACGAACGCCTGCGGCTGCTCGCCGTCCGGCTCCAGCAGCAGCTGGGCCTCGATCTCGAACCCGGCCGCACGCAGCCAGCCGGTCACCTGCCCGGGGTCGCGGCGGTGGACGCGGACCTTCATCGGGTGCCCGCCGTAGCCCCGCGTCTTGAGCCGTACGTCGCCGCCCATGTGGAACAGCAGGTGCAGCGGCGCGCCCGGCCGCAGCGCGCGGTGGAAGCGGGCGAGCACGCCCGGGACCTCGTCGTCGGGCAGGTGGATCAGGGACTGCCAGGCGATGACGCCGCCCAGGGAGCCGGGCTCGGCGTCGAACTCGGTCATCGAGCCGGTCTCGAAGCGCAGCCCAGGGTGCTCGCGGCGGGCCAGGTCGATCATGGCGGGCGACAGGTCGAGGCCGTACGCGGCGACGCCGAGGCGGTCGAGGTGGGCGGTGACGTGGCCGGAGCCGCAGCCGACGTCCGCCACCGGGCCGCCACCGACCGCGCGCACGCTTTCGGCGAAGAGCTCCAGCGGGAGGCGCAGATACGGACGTTCGGGGATGGCGTCACGCACGTACGCGGCGTAGCTCTCGGCGACGGTGTCGTAGGAGTCGCGGGTGTCGGTCAGCCAGTCATCTGTGCCCATGGCGCAGCACCCTAAACCCCTCCGCCCCCTACGCATCGTGAGCCTCTTTGTACGTATTTTGTCAATCTCGCCCCAACCTGCCATAACTTGACCTACTGTTTGGGCACATATGAACAACCTTCCTCATTCCAGACTCGCGGCCATCGCGGCCGCGGGCGTGGCCCTCACCGTGGCCGCGTCCTCGCAAGTGTTCGTCATGGCCGGCTCCGCCTCGGCCTCCACCTCGGCCTCCACCTCGGCCTCCACCGCCGCGGTGAGCCGGCAGGCACTGCCGGCTCCTGCGCAGGCGGTCCCGGCCCCGGCGGCCGTGAACAGCGCCGCGCAGAGCAGCGCCGCGCTCGCCAACAAGTCGCTGGCGACCGCCAACCGGATCTACCGGTCCGGGCGCTTCGCCGATGTGAACTGCCGGCCGGGCTCGCTGCCCCGTGGCAGCACGGCCGCGTACAAGCGGTTCCTGACGCGCGTGACCACCTGCCTGAACAACGCGTGGTCCCGCCAGTTCCGCAAGGCGAGGCTGCCCTTCTCCAAGCCGCGGCTGCGCATCGTCACCCGTAAGGTGAACACGCCCTGCGGCAAGTGGAACGCCGGCGCCGAGGCGGTCTACTGCTCCGCCGACCGCACGATGTACATGTGGATCAGCAAGACGCAGCTGCGCCAGCCGTTCCCGCTGGGCATCACGCGGCTCGTCGCCCACGAGTACGGCCACCACGTGCAGCAGATCTCCAAGATCTGGAGCTACTACTGGACGGCCCGCGCCAGGGCGAGCAAGTCGCAGCAGCTGGCGCTCTCGCGCCGCTCCGAGCTGCAGGCCGAGTGCTTCTCCGCGGTGTTCATGTCCACCCTGCAGGGCCAGCCGGACTTCACCGACCGCGAGTGGGACTACACCGTGGACTGGTTCAGGAAGAACGGCGCCAAGGGCTGGCCGCAGAACGACCACGGCAGGGGCCCCACCCAGGCGAACTGGATGACGCGCGGCTTCAACAGCGGCTCCCCCGCCGCCTGCAACACGTGGAAGGCCTCCGCCAGGGCCACCCTCTAAGCGTGCAGCCGCAGCTCACATGAGCTGAACAAGGGCCGGACCCCGCTCGGGTCCGGCCCTTCTCCGTGCCGCGGTCAGCCGTCGTCCTCGCTCCTGGTGACGGTGGTGACGTCCACGAGGCCCGAGATCTCCAGGACGGGCTCCAGCAGCGGGTTGGCGACCACCCTGATCCGCCCGGCATGGGAGAACAGCACGGTCAGTCCCGCGCTGTCGAGGTACTCGACCGCGCTCAGGTCCACCAGCACGGTGAGGCCCGACGTCCTGGTGAGCGCGTCGTCCAGGGTGGCGGCGTTGCTCATGTCCACCTCGCCGGTGACGGCGAGCACGGGGGTGCCGTCGGGCAGCTCTGAAGTGACCAGGCTCAGGGGTGCGGTCATCGGGCGATCCTCGCATGCATGTCGACGATGGTGCCGGCGGCGCCGGGCTGGATGGTGACCTCCTGCATGAGGGCGCGCATGAGGGCGACGCCACGGCCGCGGTGGGAGTTGGCCTCCGGCTGCGGCGCCTTCCACCGGCCGGTGTCGGCGACGGTGAGGCGGACGTCGTCGCCGGTCGCCACCGCCCGCAGCCGGATCGTCTCCCCCGGGCTGTCGCGGTGGCCGTGCTCGATCGCGTTGGCGCACGCCTCGCCGGCCGCGACCAGGATGCTCTGCGCCTGCGCCGAGGTGACCTGGCAGCGGCTCAGCCAGGTGCGCAGCGCCGAGCGTACGGGGGCGAGCTGGCTGGACTCGGCGGGGAAGGCGACGTCCAGCGGCGCGGGCTGCCGGTAGAGGAGCAGGGCGACGTCGTCGCTGTAGCCGCCGTCGGGGGCGAGCCTGGCCATGACGTCGGTGGCGAGGTCCTCGATCGGGGTGGACCGTCCGTCCTGGACGGCGGCGCTGGCCTGGTCGATGCCCGCCGTCAGCGGCCGGCGGCGCCGCTCGACCAGGCCGTCGGTGTAGAGCAGCAGGGTCGAGCGGGGCGGCATCGTGCACGTCGCCTCGGAGCGGGGCCGGGCCGGCCGGACGGCGAGCGGCGTGGAGCGGCCGCCCTCCAGCAGCGTGGTGCCGCCGTCGGCGCGGGCCAGGATGCCGGGAGGATGGCCGGCGCTGGCGTAGACGAGGTCGCCGGTGGCGGTGTCGAGCACGCCGCAGAAGACGGTGGTGCACTTGGCGCCGGGGATGAGGGCGGCGAACCTGTCGAGGGTGGTGAACACCTGGGCGGGGCTGGAGTTCTGCAGCAGCAGGGCGCGGCAGGCGCTGCGCAGCTGGCCCATGACGGCGGCGGCGCCGAGCCCGCGGCCGACGCAGTCGCCGACGACGATGCCGATGCGAGCGCCGGCCAGCGGCACGATGTCGTACCAGTCGCCGCCGACCTCAAGGGGACGGCCGGCCGGCTCGTACCGGACGGCGAAACCGTCGGGCAGCGTGGACGGGCCGAGAATGGCCCGCTGCAACGCCACGGCGGCCTCGCGTTGCTGGTCGAGCTGGTGCACGCGGTGCAGCAACTGCCCGAGGTGCCCGGCCAGCAGCGCGAGCATCGTCTGGTCCTCGGCGGAGAAGGGCCGGTTCTGTCCCAGATCCACCCACACGGCCAGCAGCCCCTCGGGATGTTCGAGGGTGATGCCGGCACCATCGGTCTCGGTGGCGACCGGCCGCAGCGGCGGCTGCTCACGCAGCCCGCTCAGCGCCCCCTGAAGCTGCTCGGGCAGCTCGTCCCAGCCTTCGCCGTCCGGAACACCTACGACAACGGGCGGCCCCTCGACGGGAGCAAGTGGTGCCTCCGCGCCGGCCCAGAGGGCGGCGAGGACCTGGCGGGCGCGCCAGACCTCCTGGAGGGCGGCGAGGCCGCCGGAGAGGGCCCCGGCCAGGTTGTCGGCCTGGGAGGCGCGCATGCTGAGCGCGGCCAGCGCGCTTTCGCGCTGCACCAGGTAGTGCTCGGCGGTGACGTCGCGGAGCGTGCCGACGACCCGGCGGCGGCGGGTGTCGGGGTCGGTGACCTCGTTGAAGGTGACCGCGATCCAGACCTGGTGGCCGTCGCGGTGGACGGCCGGGATGACGCCGCTCCCCCTGCCCTCCCCGACGAGCCGGCCGAACAGCTCGGCGACCAGCGCGTGGCCCTGCGGGTCGGCGTCCTGGTCCGGCCACCACGGGTGCAGCGGGGCGTACGGCAGGCCGTCGGGCCCGTAGCCGAGGATGTCGGTGAACGCCGCGTTGATCTCGATGACCGCGCCGTCCTCGTCGGTGACGAAGAACGCCTCCTGCAACGAGTCGATCATGGCGTTGCGCCAGCGGGCGTGGTGGTTGCGCATCCGCGCCAGCTCCACGTTGGCCCTGGCCCGCGCCAGCAGCTCGGCCGCGGAGAACGGCTTGACGAGGTAGTCGTCGGCGCCCGCCGACAGCCCCTCGATGGCGGCCTCCTGCCCGGCGCGGGCCGACAGCAGCAGCACCGGCACCCCGGCCGTACGAGGGTCGGAGCGCAGCGCCGCGACCAGGGCGAGCCCGTCGAGGTGCGGCATCATGACGTCGCTGACCACGAGGTCGGGCGCGTCGGCGCGGACGGCGTCCAGGGCGCGCAGGCCGTCACCGACGGCGCTGACCTGGTAACCGGCGCCCCTGAGCAGCCTGACGAGGTATTCGCGCATGTCGCCGTTGTCGTCGGCGACCAGCACCCGGGGCGGCGCGCCGTCGCCGGGCGCCGCGGAGCGGGCGTCGGCGGGCAGCTCACCGGCTGGGTCGTCCTCGGGCAGCCAGCGCATGACCTCCTGCACGTACGCGTTGCCGAGTGCGGGGACCGGCTCGCCCGCGCGGGCGGGCACGGCGCTGCCGGCGGGCAGGTGCGCGGAGCCGAACGGCAGCCGGATCGTGAAGGTGGTGCCCGCCCCCTCGGCGCTGGCGGCGGTGATGGTGCCGCCGTGCAGCCCCACCAGCTCCTGGACGAGCGCGAGACCGATGCCGCTGCCCTCGTTGGAGCGTGAACGGGCGCTCTCGATGCGGTGGAAGCGCTCGAACAGGCGGGGCAGCTCGTCGGCGGCGATGCCGATGCCGGTGTCGGAGATCGTCACCTCGGCCTGCCCGTCACGCGCGGTGACGGCGACGGTGATGGAGCCGTCGAAGGTGAACTTCAGCGCGTTGCTGAGCAGGTTGAAGACGACCTTCTCCCATATCTCGCGATCGACGCAGACCGGCTCGGGCAGCGGCGGGCAGTCCACGCGGAAGACCAGGCCGGCCTTGTCGACGGCGGAGCGGAAGACGCTGGCCAGCTCGGCGGTGACGGCCGCGAGGTCGACCGGCTCGTAGCGGGCCTGCATGCGGCCCGCCTCGATGCGGGAGAAGTCGAGCAACGTGTTGACGAGCTTGCCGAGGCGCAGCCCGTTGCGGTGGATGACCTCGAGGTCCTGCAGCACCTGGGGCTCGGCGTCGGCGAGCGCGGCGCGCAGCTCGTTCACCGGACCCATGATCAGGGTGAGCGGGGTGCGGAACTCGTGGCTGATGTTGGAGAAGAAGACGGTCTTGGCGCGGTCGAGCTCGGCCAGCTCCTCGGCCCGCCGCTGCTGGGCCTCGTAGCTGCGGGCCGAGGCGATGCCGGCCGCGACGTGGCCGGCGGCCAGCTCGATGAAGCCGCGGTAGCGCTCGTTCAGCGGCCGGTAGCGGTTGAGCGCGACCACCAGGAACCCGTACGGCGCGTTGCCCTGCTGCCGCAGCGGCACGGCCAGCGCCCGCGTGGGCGGCTCCGTCCAGGCGCCGCAGGGCAGGTCGCGGAACGGGTCGCCGTCCAGCTCGACCAGCGTGGCCTCGCCCGCCGCCAGCTCCTCGGCCGGCCACACTCCTGCCGCGTCGGCGGGGGCCGCGGGGTGGCCTGCCGCGATGCCGGTCGACGCGGCCAGCCGCGCGCGGCCGTCCTCGTCGAACAGGTACGTCAGCGTGAACGGCAGGTCGCGCAGGTTGTGGCCGAACTGCCGCCCCGCGAAGGCCAGCATCTCCTGCTCGGTGCGCACGACGCTGGGGTCGGAGCCGAGGTCGCGCAGGGTCGCCATGCGCCGCTCGCCGGTGACCCGCTCGGTGTCCTCGCTGACCACGCAGAGCATGCCGACGACCGCGCCGCCGTCGTCGCGCAGCGGGCTGTAGGAGAACGTGTGGTACGTCTCCTCGGGGTAGCCGGCCCGCTCCAGGAAGAGCAGCAGCGCCTCGTCCCAGGTCGCCTGCCCGGTGCGCAGCACGGCGTCGATGCGGGGGCCGATGTCGCCCCAGATCTCCGCCCACACCTCGGTGGCGGGCCGGCCGAGCGCCCACGGATACTTGTGGCCCAGCGTGTCGCGGCGGTAGGCGGCGTTGCAGAAGAACGTCAGCTCCGGCCCCCACGCCATCCACATGGAGAAGCGGGACGACAGCAGGATGCTGACCGCCGTGCGCAGGCTCTGCGGCCAGTCCCGCGGCGGGCCGAGCGGGGTCGCGGCCCAGTCGACGGCGGCCAGGTCGCGGCCGACCTCGTCGTCGGCGGAGAAAGCGGAGAAGATCGCCGTGCCGGCCGCGGGCGCGGGCGCGCCGTCGTCCTCGGGTGCCATGCGGACCCTTTCCTCTGCGGCGAGCGTGGGGCTCACCGCCAGCTGGGTGATCGTGGGGTCGCCGACCGCGGCCTGGCACTTCCGGTGTGCGGCCTCGGTGCTACGGCCGTACGTAGAATAGGGCAATTCCCTCCATGCAGGGCGGCGCTTGCCGGCCCGGCACCTCAAGCCATCGGCGATCGATACGCCACGGTGCGTAAACTGAGCGCACCCCTCGGCCAAGGCGCCCGCACGGTTCGCCACGGCGTCCGCCTCGTCCGTCCCGCCCTCCCCTCAGGAGCCTTGGTGCAGCACGACCACGGTCTGACCGTCACCTACCAGCCGCATTCTGCTCGCATCCATGTCCTGGTCGTGTCAGGAGACCTGGACCACCACACTTCTTCGCGCCTGCTGGCGGCGCTCGACGACGTGACGTTCGCGCCAGGTGACGCGCTGGTGGTCGATCTGTCGGCGCTGACGTTCTGCGACTCCACCGGCGTCTCGATCCTGGTCACCGCGCATCAGCGGGCGCGGGAGGCGGGCGCGCGGGCGGCGCTGGCCGGGCTGGCCCCCGACATCGCCCACGTCTTCAAGATCATGGGTCTCGACCGGCTGCTCTCCTTCCACGACACCACCGCGGACGCCATCGCGGCCCTGGGGTGACGCCCTCCTCGCGTGGGGAGCGGAAGCGATAGTTCCACCGTGGAAAGCCCGATACCCTTCGTTCCATTCCACCGCAAATCACCCACTATGGGGAGCGCACTTTGACCGCACACGCCGACGCCGGCCGGCTCCGGATGGAACAGCTCCTGCGCGAGCAGGACGAGACGATCCTCAAACGCTGGACCGACCTCGCGCTCGCCACCGTCGGGGGCCGCGCCGACCGGGGTGTGCTGGCCGGCCGCCTGCGCGACGTCTACCAGGCCCTGCAGCACTCGCTCGGCGAGGGCGCCGACACCAGCGACCTGCGCGGCCTGCTCGCCGACCTGTCCAGGGCGCAGGCCAGGGAGGGCTTCACCCCGTCGGAGACGGCCACCATCGTCTTCAGCCTCAAGGAGGCTGTCTACGCGCTGCTGGAGACCCAGGAGGACGCCGCGGCGCTGCGCGGCTACATCTGGCTGTCGCGCCTCATCGACGACCTCGGGCTGTTCACGTTCGAGACGTTCGTCACCGCCCGTGAGCGGATCATCTCCGACCAGGCCGAGCAGCTGCTGGAGCTGTCCACGCCGGTGGTCAAGCTCTGGGACGGCATCCTCGCGGTGCCGCTGGTCGGCACGCTCGACTCCGCCCGTACGCAGGTCGTCATGGAGAAGCTGCTGCAGGGCCTGGTCGACACCGGCTCCGAGCACGCCGTCATCGACATCACCGGCGTGCCCGCGGTCGACACCCAGGTCGCCCAGCACCTGCTCAAGACCGTCGTCGCCGCGCGCCTGATGGGCGCCGAGTGCGTCATCTCCGGCATCCGCCCGCAGATCGCCCACACGATCGTCACGCTCGGCATCGAGTTCGGCGACATCGTCACCAAGGCGACGCTGGCCGACGCGCTGGCGTACACGCTGCGGCGCAGCGGCGTGCGGTTCACGCGGTCGGCCGACAAGCAGGTCGTCGTGGGGCTGGAGCAGGCCTGATGGAACGTGTCCCCGTTCTCAAGCTCGGCGACCTGCTGATCGTCTCCATCCAGATCGACCTGCAGGACCAGAGCGTCCTCATGCTGCAGGAGGACCTGGCGGACGCGATCGTGAACAACCGGGCCCGCGGCGTGATCATCGACATCACCGCCGTGGAGATCGTCGACTCCTTCATCGGCCGCATGCTCGCGACCATCGCCTCCATCTCCCGGATGCTCGACGCCGAGACCGTCGTCGTGGGGATGCGCCCCGCGGTCGCCATCACGCTCGTCGAGCTGGGGCTCTCGCTCGGCGGCGTGCGTACCGCTCTCAACCTCGAGAAGGGCGTGGCCATGCTCAAGGAACGCGACGAGACCGGCGCTGCCGCGGTGCAGGAGTGACCTCACCCATCGAGCTCGCCATCGCGGGCAACAGCGACGTGGTCATCGTGCGCCAGCAGGTCCGCACCAGCGCGCAGCAGGTGGGGCTGTCGCTGGTGGACCAGACCAAGCTGGTGACCGCGGCCAGTGAGCTGGCCCGCAACGCTCTCACGTACGCCGGCGGCGGGCGCGTGCTCATCGAGGTGGTCAGCAACGGCCTGCGTGACGGCCTGCGCCTGACCTTCACCGACGAGGGCCCTGGCATCTCCGACCTGAACCAGGCGCTCACCGACGGGTGGAGCACCGGCGGCGGGCTCGGCCTGGGCCTGAGCGGCTCGCGGCGGCTGGTCGACGACTTCGACCTGCACTCCAAGGTGGGCGAGGGCACACGGGTGACGGTGGTCAAGTGGGCCAGATGATCCGCTCCCGGGACGAGTCCTGGGTCCGCGTGGAGGACGCCAGCGCCATCGGGGCGGCCCGCAGGGCCGCGATGACGCTGGCCGAGTCGTGCGGTTTCGACGAGCACGACCGCGGCAGGGTCGCCGTCGCCGTCAGCGAGGCGGCCTCCAACCTGGTCAAGCACGCCGCGGAAGGCGTGATGCTGATCCGGTCGCATCCGGAGACGGACGCCGCCGTCGAGGTGATCGCCATCGACAAGGGTCCCGGCATCCACGACCTGTCCCGCGCGGCGCGCGACGGCTACTCCACCACGGGCACGCTCGGCCTCGGCCTCGGCGGCATCGCACGGATGGCCTCGGCCCACGACGTCTACACCGTGCTGGGGCGCGGCACCGTGGTCGGCATGTGCTTCACCGCCACGGGCACCACGCCCCCCGTCCCGCTCGCGAGCGGGCTGGCCCGGCCGATCGGCGAGGAGGCCGTCTGCGGCGACGCCTTCGCCTACGTCGAGTCCGGGAGCACGGTGATCGCCATGCTGTGCGACGGCCTCGGCCACGGCGAGCCCGCGGCCGTCGCCTCCCGCGAGGCGGTGCGGGTCTTTCAGGACCATTACGACCTGCCCGCGGTCCTGCTGCTCGAGCGCATCCATCACGCGCTGCGCGGCACCAGGGGCGGCGCGGTGTCCGTCGCCCGGCTCGACCGGGCGGCCGGCGTGATCCGTTATGCCGGGCTCGGCAACGTCTCGGGCTGGATCGTGCACGCCGAAGGCCGCCAGGGCATGATCTCCCTGCCGGGCATCGCCGGCCACCAGCGCGACAAACTGCGCGAGTACGACTACGCCGTCCCCCCGCACAGCCTGCTCGTCCTGCACACCGACGGGCTGACCGAGCGCTGGGACGTCACCGCTTTCCCCGGCCTGTCCGCGCACACCCCGGCGGTCGTGGCCGCCACCCTGCTCAGGGACGCCGGCACCCGCAGGGACGACGCGACCGTGCTGGCCGTACGAGCCGCGCCGTGAGCGGCGAACGGCTGACCACCATCCGGGTCGACGACGACCAGGACGTCTACGCCATGCGCCGGCTGGGCCGCGAGGTCGCCGCCGCGCTGGAGATGTCGGAGCAGGACCAGATCAGGGTGGCGACCGCGCTCAGCGAGCTGGGCAGGGAGATCGCGATGGAGCGCGGCGCCGGCATGCTCGTCACGTTCTCCCTCGATCCCGGCGAGCTGGTGGTCGAGCTGAGCTTCTCCGAGGCGACCGGCGCGCAGGACACCGAGGGCGTCACGCTGGCCGCCCGGCTCATGGACGTCGTCGATCGCGCCCGTCCCGGCCGGCTGGTGCTGCGCAAGCGGCTGCCGCGCGGCCAGGGCACGCTGTCGATCGCGCGGCTGCGGGCCAAGGTCGAGGCCCTCGCGCCGGTCAGCGCCATGGACGAGCTGCGCCAGCAGAACCACGTGCTGGCCGCCACCCTGGAGGAGGTCCGCCGGCTCAACGCCGAGCTGGAGGAGACCAACCAGGGCGTCATGGCGCTGTACAACCAGCTGTCGGCCGAGCTGGAGGAGACCAACCGCGGCGTCGTCGCCCTCTACGCCGAGCTGGACGAGAAGTCGACGCAGCTGCGGCAGGCCAGCGACGCCAAGAACCGCTTCTGGGCGACGGTCAGCCACGAGCTGCGCACCCCGCTCAACTCGATCATCGGCCTGGTGCGGCTGCTCACCGGCCCGGGCGGTGAGCCGCTGGGCGCCGAGCAGGCCCGTCAGGTCGAGCTGATCGGCTCCTCGGCCGAGACGCTGCTGACGCTGGTCAGCGAGCTGCTCGACATCGGCAAGGCCGAGTCGGGCCGCCTCGATCCGCAGGACACCACGGTCGATCTGGTCGCGCTGGCCGAGCGGCTGCGCATGACGATGTGGCCGGCGAAGGGCAGCGAGCGGGTGACGCTGAGCGTGCGCATCCCGCCGCCGCCGTTCACCATGGTGGCCGACGAGGCGATGCTGACCAAGATCCTGCGCAACCTGATGGCCAACAGCCTGAAGTTCACCCAGGAGGGCGAGGTGCTGCTGGAGGTCTCGCACGACGTGGCGGCCAGCGAGGCGGTCTTCACCGTGACCGACACCGGCATCGGCATCCCTGCCGAGCACCTGGAGCGCGTCTTCGAGGAGTTCTACCAGGTGCCGGGGCCCGAGCAGACGCGGGTCAAGGGCACCGGGCTGGGCCTGCCGTACGCGCGGCGCCTGGCCGAGGCGATGGGCGGCACGCTCACCCTCACCAGCGAGCCCGGCGCGGGCACCACGGCGGTGCTGCGGCTGCCGTACGAGCCGGACGACGTGCCCGTGGTGGGGCGCGTGCTGATCGCCGACGACGACGAGAACTTCCGTGCGGGGGTGCGGCGCATGCTGACCGGGTTCGCCGAGCACATCGACGAGGCCCCCGACGGCGCCGCGGCGCTCGCCGCGATGACGGCGGCCACGCCCGACCTGGCGCTGCTCGACCTGCTGATGCCGGAACTGGACGGCGCCGCCGTGCTGCAGCGCATGGCCGACGACGAGCGGCTCCGCGACGTCCCGGTGATCGTGATCACGCTGGCCGTCGCGAACCGCCACCCCGAGGGGGCCGCCGCGGTGCTCGGCAAGCAGGGGCTGCGCAGGGACATGCTGCTCGGCGCGGTCCGACAGGTGATTGGAGGCGGCCATGCCTGACCTGGCACCCTTCACGGCGACGATCCTCGTCGTCGACGACACCCCCGCCAAGCTGTACATCCTGTCGAGCTGGCTGCGCAGGGCCGGGTACGCGGTGGTGGAGGCCTCCGGCGGCCTGGAGGCGTTGCAGCGCATCGGCGAGGTGTCGCCCGACCTGGTCGTCCTGGACGTCCGCCTGCCCGACCTGTCCGGGTACGAGGTGTGCGAGCGCATCAAGAGCGACCCGGCGACCGCGTCCATCCCCGTCATCCAGATCTCCGGCGCCGCCATCACCGCCGCCGACCGGGCGCTCGGCCTGCACCGGGGCGCCGACGGCTATCTCGCCGAGCCGATCGAGCCGGACGAGTTCGTCGCCACCGTGAAGGCGGCGCTGCGCTACCACCGCGCCCGGCAGCGGGCCGAGCGGCTGGCCGGGCGGCTGCGCGCGCTCACCGATCTCACGCTGGAGATGAACGCCGCCCAGACGTTCGACGAGCTGCTGTCCATCGCCGCCTCGGGCACCTGCCGCATCCTCGACCGGCACGCCGGGGTGGTGGCGCTCGCGCCGGACGGGCGTACGCGCAGGCTGACCGCCGGGCCGCCGGACGCCGCCGCCGTCACCAGGACCGCGCCGCCCGCCGCCCTGGAGACGCTGGGCGAGCAGGCGCTCGGCCAGCAGCTCGGCACGGAGCTGCTGACCATCCCGTACGCCTACTGGTCGGAGGTCGCGCCCGACACCCCGGCGCGGCGCGACATCGTGGCCGTCATGTCGCGCACCAAGCGCGACCGGCCGCCCGTCCTGCTCGGCCTGGAGCCCCACCCGCCGCTGGACGAGGACGAGGCGAGCATGCTGCGCCAGCTCGGCCAGGCGGTCGCGCTGGCGGTGGAGGCGCTGCGCGCCTACGCCGAGGAGCACGCCATCGCCCTGACGTTGCAGCGCAGCCTGCTGCCGTCGCGCGTGCCGCAGGTGGCGGGGCTGGACATCGCCTGGCGCTACCAGCCGGCGGTGGACAACGTCGAGGTGGGCGGCGACTTCTACGAGGTGCTGGAGCTGGACGGCAAGGTGCTGTTCGCGGTGGGCGACGTGCAGGGGCACTCGCTGCTGGCCGCCACCGTGATGGCGGAGCTGCGGCACGCGCTGCGCGCCTCGCTCATCGGCAAGATCGAGCTGGACCAGTCGCTGGCGCTGCTCAACGACGTGCTGCGCCGCTACCACCGGCGGATGACCGCGACCGTGTGCCTGATGCTGCTCGACCCGGCCACCGGGGAGGCGCAGATCGCCAACGCGGGCCACATCCCGCCGCTGCTGCTGGACGGCGAGGGCGAGGACGACGGCGCGGCCCGCTACCACGAGAAGTTCGGCAACCTGCTGCTCGGCGTGGCCGAGGAGGTCTACAGGATCGACCGGGTGAGGGTGCCGCCGGGCGGGGCGGTGCTGATGTTCACCGACGGGCTGGTGGAGGACCGCGACAAATACCTCGACGACAGCCTGGAGATCGCCCGCCAGGCCGCCTCGGCGATCAGCGGCGACGTGAACGAGGCCGCCGACCGGCTGATCGCGGCCTTCGGGGCCCGCGAGGACGACGTGGCGCTGGTCATCGTCCGCCGCCACCGTTAGGACGCCGGCCGCCTGCCCGAGCGATCCGCGGGCGTCCTCCGGTTGCTGAAAAGTTGCAGCCGTTCGTTGACAGCGTTGATCGCCAGGTCAACACTCGGGCATGCTGAGATCCCTGCGGCGGGCGCTGACCGCCGCCCTGCTGACCGCCGCCCTGCTGACCGCCGCCGCGCTGGTGGCTCCTTCGGCGCCGGCGCAGGCCGCGCCGCTGACGATCACGAACGGCACCCAGTTCCGCGACACCGCCGGCAACGTGCTGCACGCCCACGGCGGCGGGGTGCTCAAGTCGGGCGGCTACTACTACTGGTTCGGCGAGAACCGCAACGCCGACAACACCTTCCGCGCCGTGTCCGTCTACCGCTCGACCGACCTGGTCACCTGGGAGTTCCGGCGCGACGTGCTGACCAGGTCGTCGCACTCCGAGCTGAACGTGGCCAACATCGAGCGGCCGAAGGTCATCTACAACGCCGCGACCGGCCGCTACGTGATGTGGATGCACAAGGAGAACGGCCGCGACTACGGCGAGGCGCGGGCCGCCGTCGCCTCGTCGGCCACGGTGGACGGCGACTACACCTACCACGGCAGCTTCCGGCCGCTGGGACAGCACATGTCGCGCGACATCACGCTCTACGACGACGGCGGCACCGCGTACATGATCTCGGCCGCGGACGAGAACTACGACCTGCACATCTACCGCCTGACCTCCGACTACCTGAACGTCGCCGCCCTGGTGGGCAACTTCTGGAACGACGCGCACCGGGAGGCCCCGGCGATGTTCAGGCGCGGCTCGACGTACTTCCTGCTGACCTCAGGCGCCACCGGCTGGAACCCGAACCAGGCCAAGTACGCCACCGCGTCCAGCGTCTCGGGCCCGTGGACGGGCTGGACGAACGCGGGCGACGGCACGACGTTCGGCTCGCAGCCGGCGTACGTGCTGCCGGTGCAGGGCACCTCGACGACGAGCTACCTCTACATGGGCGACCGGTGGGCGGGCGCGTGGGGCGGGCCGGTGAACGACTCGCAGTACGTGTGGCTGCCGATCACGTTCCCCTCGGCGACGAGCATGAGCCTGAGCTGGCACGCGCAGGTGACGATCGACGCCGCGACCGGCGAGGTCACCGGCTCGGGCGCGGGTCCGTCGTACCGGATCACCGCCCGGCACAGCGGCAAGGTGATGGACGTCGTCAGCGCCTCCACCGCCGACAACGCCGAGGTCAAGCAGTATCCGTGGAACGGCGGCGACAACCAGCGGTGGCAGTTTCAAGACCTCGGCGGCGGCTACTTCCGCCTGGTCAGCGTCAACAGCGGCAAGTGCCTGGACGTCGCGAGCAACTCCACCGCCGACGGGGCCAACGTGATCCAGTACACCTGCGGCGGCGGCGCCAACCAGCAGTGGCAGTGGGTCCAGACCGGAAGCTACCACCAGCTCAGAGCCCGCCACAGCGGCAAGTGCCTCGACGTGGCGAACGTGTCCACCGCCGACGGCGCCGACATCCAGCAGTACGCCTGCGGCAGCGGCGCCAACCAGCAGTGGACCCGCACCCCGTCATGACCGCCACTGGTCGAGTGCGGGCTTGAGGTAGTCGTGCAGCACGGGCAGCTGCGGGAGGAGGTCGAGGCAGGCGATGACGCGCAGCATGCCGATGGCGTCGGTGAAGCGCAGCACATCGGGGTCGAGGGGCCGCAGGCCGCGGTCCTTCGCCCCGCGGTCGTAGGCGGCGGCGAGGTCGGGGCCGAGGCCCGCCATGTCCCACTCGACGGGGCCGAGGGTGACCAGCTCGAAGTCGGCGTAAAGGTCGCCCTCGGCACCGGGGAAGATGTTGGCGGCCGGCGCGTCGCCGTGCACGGGCCGCAGCTCGACGCCGGGGAAGCGCTGCTCGAAGGCGGCGCGGGAGCGTACGAGGGGTTCGAGCTCCTGCCACTCGCGGCGGGCCCTGCCGAGGTCGGTGGTGCTGATGAGGTCGGGCCTCTCGGCGAGCCGGTCGAGGGCGCCCGCGATGAACTCGGGCTCGGCGGCGGACAGGAACTCCAGCGGCACCGGGCAGTCGCGCAGCGCGGCGTGCAGGCCGGCGACGCTCTCGGCGTTGGCCGCGTAGTCGATCTCCTTGCCGCGGTCCTCCTCGACGTACTGCCAGAGGGTCAGCGAGAAGCCGTCGCGCCGCACGGGCGCTTGGGGCACGAGCGGGCTGGGCGGGATCACCGGCGTGCCCTGGCCGGCGAGCCAGCGCGTCACGTCCAGCTCCGTCCGCTGACGCCGGGCGAGCAGGTCGAGATCGACGTACGCCGGCAGCACCACCGGCACCCTGGCCACGACCGGCGCCGGCGCGAGGTGCACGACCACGGAGAACAGGTCGTGCAGCACCCGCGCGTCGGTCACGGTGAGCCCGAGGTCGCGACCCGCCCCCACGGCGGCGTCGAGGGCGGCGGCGGTGCGGCTGGCGAGGTCGGTCATGACCTGATCGTTTCACGCCGGGCGACCGGGCGCGGACGCCTGACACCCTCCGCCACCGGCCGGTTATCGAATAGTAAGGTTCCAGGAGATCCGGAACGTGGTATCACAATGACGCATGGCTGACTTCACGCCGCTCCTGCCCGGTGACCCTCAGCAGCTGGGCGGTTTCGAGCTGCTCGGCAGGCTGGGCGAGGGCGGGCAGGGCGTCGTCTTCCTCGCCAAAACCCCCATGGACGTGCGGGTGGCGGTCAAGTGGCTGCGCCCCTCCGACGACGGCGACACCGTCGAGCGGTTCCTGCGGGAGGCGGAGGTCGCCCGGCGGGTGGCGGCGTTCTGCACGGCGGCGGTGCTCAGCACGGGCACCGAACACGGCCGCCCCTACATCGTCAGCGAATACGTCGAGGGCCGCTCGCTCGACCGGCGGGTACGCGAGGACGGCCCGCTGCCGGGCGGCGACCTCGAACGGCTGGCCATCGGCACCGCCACCGCGCTGGCCGCGATCCACGAGGCCGGGGTGGTGCACCGCGACTTCAAGCCGGGCAACGTCATCATGGGCGCCAGCGGGCCGCGGGTGATCGACTTCGGCATCGCCCGCACGCTCGGCCCGGCCACGATGACGAGCAGCACGCAGATCGGGACGCCCGCGTACATGGCTCCCGAGCAGATCATGGGTCACGCGGTGGGCCCGGCGGCCGACCTGTTCTCCTGGGCCGGGACGATGGTGTTCGCCTCCTGCGGGCGGGCGCCGTTCGGCAGCGACGGCACGCACGCGGTGATGAGCCGGGTGCTGAACGAGGAGCCCGAGCTGGGGTCGCTCGACGGGCAGCTGGCCGACCTCGTACGCCGCTGCCTGAGCAAGGACCCGGCGCAGCGGCCCGCCGCGATGGAGGTGATCACCCACCTGCTGCGCGCCCCGCAGCCGGGCGCGAACCCGCTCGCCGAGGGCACCAGGCAGGCCGAGCCGGTGCCCGCCCCTCCCGCCGGGCCGCCCGTCACGCCGCCCACCGGCCCGTCCGGGCGCGGGCGGCGCGGGCTGCTGCTCGCCGCGGGCGCGGTGGTGGCGGCGGCCGCCGTGACCGCCGCGCTCACGCTGCCCGGCATGCTCGGCGAGGACGCCGCCCCGCGCGCCTCCGCCGCACCGGCCACGACCACGCCCGCCTCTGCCGCCGCCACCCCGACCACTTCCAAGCTGCCCGGCGACGACATCACCCTGTACGAGAGCCCGTCCGACCCGATCACGCTCACCGCGTACGAGGTGGACGACGACGACTACGCCCGAAGGTCGCTGGACGGCGAGTTCGAGAAGTTCCCCGGCAACGTCGACTCGAAGGTCTCCCCCGACGGCCGCTACCTGGCGGGCAGGCCCGAGGACTACACCTCCGACGGCTACGACTCGATCCTCATCACCGACCGGCGCGACGGCTCCAGCTTCCGGGTGAAGACCGTGCGCAAGCCGCTGGACGCCGGCATCCGCACCTGGTCGAAGGACGGCTCGAAGATCCTGCTCAACGTCAACGAGCCGGTCGAGAACAGCGACGGCGACAAGACCTGGCTCACCACGGGCTTCGCCATCATCGACGTGGCCGGCGCCAAGGCCGACGTGGTGCGGGTGCCCGACAAGGACATCCGCGACAGCGACTTCGGCTGGGACGCCGACGAGCGGGGCGTGGTCATCGTCTACGGCGACGACGAGGGGCTGCGCTTCTTCGACCCCTCGGGCAAGCGCACCCGCCAACTGCCGGGCGTCGGGCCGCTGGCGTCCGGCACGATGGACGTCTTCTCGCCGTCGGGCCGCATGTTCACCACCGAGTGCCCCAAGGGCGCCGACGGCGAGACCTGCCTGTGGGACTCCGCCACCGGCAAGCAGGTGCGCCGCTTCTCCTCCGACTGCGACAAGATCCTCGGCTGGTACGACGAGTCGCACCTGTACTGCTGGGAGCACGACAACACCAGCAGGGACGAGGTCCGCGTGGTGGCCTTCGACGGCAGGCTGGTCGGGCGGCTGCTGGACTCGCCGGCCAAGTCCGACGTGGAGCCGTACTTCACCATCGACCCACCCACCTCCTGACATTTCCGGACACTGGGCCACCCCACCCCGCGGGGGAATACATAAGCAGGTGATATAAATGTCTTATGCAAGCTGATCCCCCTTCTCATCAGGTGGACGAGCTGGAGCTCGCGGCCGGTCTGGCCAGGATCAGGACGATGATGCGGATGTTCGACGTCCCCCGCGACCTGTCCATCACCGCGCTGTCCACGCTGGCGAACCTCGAACGCCTCGGCCCGCGCCGCCTCACCGAGCTGGCCGTGATCGAGGGCGTCACGCAGCCCGCGATGACCCAGCTCGTCTCGAAGCTCGAACACCAGGCTCTGGCCGAGCGCCGCCCCGACCCCGAGGACGGCCGCGTCGTGCTGGTCTCCATCACGCAGCACGGCCGCGACGAGCTGGCCAGGCGGCGCGCCGCCCAGGCCAAGCGGCTGGCCGAGCTGGTCGCCGAGCTGCCCGAGGCCGACAGGGCCGCCATCGCCGCCGCGCTGCCCGCGCTCGACCGGCTGACCTCCAGGGCGCTCGGAGGCGGCGCATGAGCGGCGGCGCCACCGGCAGTCCCTTCAAGCAGCCGAAGGCCGTGTGGGCGGTGGCCTTCGCCTGCGTGATCTCGTTCATGGGGATCGGGCTGGTCGACCCGATCCTGCCCGCCATCTCCTCCGACCTGAACGCCTCACCGAGCCAGGTGACGCTGCTGTTCACGAGCTACCTGGTCGTCATGGCCGTCGCCATGCTCGTCACCGGCTGGGTCTCCAGCCGCATCGGCGCCAAGTGGACGCTCATCGCCGGTCTCGTGCTGATCGTGGTGTTCAGCGCGCTGGCCGGCTCCTCGGGCAGCATCGGCGGCATCATCGGCTTCCGCGCGGGCTGGGGCCTCGGCAACGCGCTGTTCGTGGCGACCTCGCTGGCCGTCATCGTGGCCGCCGCCAGCGGCGGCTTCACCGGCGCGATCATCCTGTACGAGGCCGCGCTCGGTGTCGGCATCGCCATCGGCCCGCTGCTCGGCGGCGCACTCGGGCACATCAGCTGGCGCGGCCCCTTCTACGGCGTCGCCGTGCTCATGGCCCTCGCGCTGCTGGCGACGATCCTGCTGGTACGCCCGCAACCCAATCCGGCGCGCAAGACGGGCCTGCTCGACCCGATCAAGGCGCTGCGGCACCGCGGCCTGCTCGCCATGAGCCTGACCGCGCTCTGCTACAACTGGGGCTTCTTCACCGTGCTCGGCTACGCCCCCTTCCCCATGGAGCTGGACGCCATCCAGCTCGGCCTGGTCTTCACCGGCTGGGGCCTGATGGTGGCGATCTTCTCGGTGGCCGGCGCGCCCTGGCTGCAGCGCAGGCTCGGCCTGGCCCGCACGCTCTACGGCAACCTGGCGTTGTTCGCGGTCGTCATCTTCGTCATCGCGGCCTTCGTGGAGAACCGGCCGGTGCTGATCGCGGCGGTGATCGTGGCGGGCGTCTTCATCGGCGTCAACAACACGCTCACCACGCAGGCCGTGATGATGGTGGCGCCCGTGGAGCGGCCGGTGGCCTCGGCGGCGTACGGGTTCGTCCGGTTCATCGGCGGCGGCCTGGCCCCGTTCGCGGCCGGCAAGCTCGCCGAGCACTACAACGTGCACGTGCCGTTCGTGGTCGGCGCCTGCGCGATCCTCGTCGGCATCGCGATCCTCACGACCGGCCACCGCGACCTGGTCCGCGCCGAGCGCAACCAGAACGAGGTGGACGCGCACGCCGGGCAGGGCGAGCGCGGCGCGGAGCTGACCGAGGCCGCCGAGGCCGGCACCGGCACGCCCAGCTGACCCCTTCACCTGCGCGAACGACCCGCCGGGAGCGGATCCCGGCGGGTCGTTCATGCGCTCACCAGCGGACCGGGACCTCCTGGAGGCCGCCGACGAGCAGGCCCTCCATGCGCTTGAGGTCCGCAGGCGGCACGGCCAGCTCCAGCGTGGGCAGCTTGCGCAGCAGGGTCTCCAGCGCGACCTGCAGCTCGGTGCGGGCCAGCGCCTGGCCGAGGCAGGAGTGCGGGCCTGCGCCGAAGGTCAGGTGCGGGTTGGGGCTGCGGCCGAGGTCCATCTCGCCGGCGTGCTCGAAGACGGACTCGTCCCGGTTGCCGGAGCCCATCGCGCAGAGCACGGTCGTCCCGGCGGGCAGCACCTCCCCGCCCAGCTCGGCCTCCTCCGACAGGTAGCGGCGCAGCCCGAAGCCGAGGTTGACGTCGTAGCGCAGCGACTCCTCCACCGCCGTGCGCACCAGGGACGGGTCGGCCACCAGCCGCTCCCACCGGCCGCGGTCGGCCAGCAGCATGGCGACCATCTTGCCGATGGCGTTGGCGGTCGTCTCGTGCCCGGCGACCAGCAGCCCCATCGCGGTGCTGAGCAGCTCGGCGTCGGACATGCCCTGCCCCTCGCCGGCGCTCTCCCTGATGAGCATGCCGATGAGGTCGTCGGTGTCGCCGGCCCGCTTGTCGGCGATGTGCCCGGACATGTACGCGCTGAACTCGGCCATCCCCGCCCGCGCCTCCTCCTGGGAGTAGCGGGTGACGCTGAGCATCATGTCGGACCAGCGGGAGAAGCGGTGGCGGTCGTCGGCGGGCACGCCGAGCATGTCGCAGATGACGTACACCGGGAGCGGGAAGCTCAGCGCGGCCTTGAGGTCGGCGGGCGCGCCCTCGGCCACCATCTCGTCGATGAGGTGCTCGGCCGTCGCGGTCATCGAGGGGCGCAGCGCGGCCATGCGCCTGGCGGTGAAGTATTTGCCGACCAGCCGCCGCCAGCGCAGGTGCCCCTCGCCCTTCATGGGGACGACCATGGCGGAGTCGCCGGTGGCCGCCGCGCCGCCCGAGCCCTCGGGGGCCACCCTGGCCGCGTTGTCGGCGGCGGTGGGGCGGGCGAAGCGGGGGTCGGCCAGCAGGGCCTTGATGTCCTCGTGGCGGGTGATCATCTTGGCGCGGTCGCCGCTGGGCAGCTCGATGGTGGCCACCGGGCACCGGCCGCGCAGGTCCTCCCACTCCTTGGGCGGATCCAGTGCCGTGTCGTAGTGCAGGGGGTAGGACAGGACCTGCTCGTCGCTCGTCATAGAGCCTCCTCGGTCGAACCGTTGGCGCGGCGGACGTCTCCTGTGTGCACCATACACATCGAAAGCATCATGCACACGAGTTGCATGATGCTTTTGATGAGCATCATGCACATTGCCGTAGGGTTCAGGTGAGCGAAGGCACGAGCGGAGGTTCGCCCATGGACGCCGAGCAGGCAAGCGCCCGGCTTGAGCGGGAGCTGATGATCCTCACGCGGCAGCGCGAGCTCACCACGCCGCAGGGCGGGCCGGCCGGCGAACGTCTGGAGCGCAGCGCGTACGTGCTGCTCAGCAGGCTCGACGTGCAGGGCCCGATGTCGATCGCGGACTTCGTCGAGGCGTTCGGGCTGGCCGCGTCCACCTTCAACAGGCAGACCACGGCCCTGCTCAAGGAGGGCCTGGTCGAGCGCACCCTCGACCCCCGCGGCAGCCTCGCCCGCAAGTTCCGCATCACCCGCGAGGGCCGACGCAGGCTGGCCGCCGACCGCGCCAGGATCGTCGAAGGGCTGACCAAGGTGCTGGCCGGCTGGCCGCCCGAGCGGCTCGAGCGCTTCGTCGCCGACTTCCAGCAGTTCAACGAGGACATCGAGCGCCTCATCGGCCGCCCCTGGCCCCGCGCCGGCGCGGAATAGCCGCCACCTGATCGGCCCGCAGCACGGCCGTCGCGCGGCGGCGCGTCCCGCTCTCACCACCGCGACGGCGACAACGCGGGCGGCAGCACGGTCCTGCAGCGGTGTGTGACATCCATAGGAGCATCCCGGCTGGGCGGTTTCCGCCAGGCAGGCACAGTACGAGCATTTTTGAAACGTCCACTCCGACGCCCTCTTTCCCGGGACGGTGGCCTACGATCATGGGTTTCCGGGGTGCCGCGGCGGGGCCCTCACCCGTCTCCGCGCGTCCCGAGTGAAGGGAAGGCGGTTTCGTGACGCAGCTCGTCATCGATGGCCCTGCCGGGTCGATGATCCTTGACCCGGGGCGGTCTTACCGGTTGGGCCGCGACCCGGGATCGGACATCGTGGTCGACGCCGACCGGGTCTCGCGTCACCACGCCGTGCTCTGGTTCGAGGCCGGTCAGTGGCTGCTGCAGGATGCGGGCAGCCGCAACGGCACGTACGCGAGCGGCCGCCGCGTCCAGCGGGTCGTCGTGCACGCGGGCACCAGTGTCGGGCTCGGCCAGGCCACCGGCGCCGGGATCGTCCGCTTCCGCGCCGCCGCCCTCGTTCCCTCCCCGCGTACGCCGGTCCTCTCGCAAGCCGCGGGGACGGTCCCCTCGGAAGGGGCGGGGACGGTGCCGTTCCCGCGCGCCGGTCAGTGGCGTGAGCCGGTCTCCGTCACCGACCTCGCCGGCGCGCAGATCGTCCGCATCGGACGGGCGCCCGACAACGACATCGTGGTCTCCGACCTGCGGGTGTCCAGGCGGCACGCCGAGCTGCGGGTCACCGGCGGTGTGCACGAGATCGTGGACCTGGGCAGCCGCGGCGGCACGTACGTCAACGGCCGCCCGGTGCACCGGGCCCGCATCTCGCCCGACGACTTCGTCGGCATCGGGCCCTCGACGTTCCGGCTGGCGGGCGACACGCTCACCGAGTACGCCGACACCGGCGAGGTGTGCCTGCAGGCCCACGGCCTGACCGTCACCGTGGACGGCGGCAAGGTGCTGCTCGACCACGTGACGTTCCCGGTGGGCGAGAAGTGCCTGCTGGCGATCGTCGGCCCGAGCGGGTCGGGCAAGTCCACGCTGCTGCGCGCGCTCACCGGCCTGCGCCCGGCCGATGAGGGCGTGGTCACCTACGACGGGCGCGACCTCTACCGCGACTACGCCGAGCTGCGCTCCCGCATCGGGCTGGTGCCGCAGGACGACATCCTGCACAGCGTGCTGACCGTGCGCCGCGCCCTGCTCTACGCCGCCGAGCTGCGCTTCCCCGACGACACCAGCGCGCCTGAGCGGGAGCGGCGGGTGGATGAGGTGCTGGCGCAGCTCGGGCTCGACCACCGCGCGGAGACCCGCATCTCGGCGCTGTCGGGCGGCCAGCGCAAGCGGGTCAGCGTCGCCCTGGAGCTGCTGACCAAGCCGTCGCTGCTGTTCCTCGACGAGCCGACGTCGGGGCTTGATCCCGGGCTGGACAAGTCGGTCATGCACCTGCTGCGGGAGCTGGCCGACGACGGGCGTACGGTCGCGGTGGTCACGCACAGCGTCGCCAACCTCGACGTCTGCGACCGGCTGCTCGTGATGGCGCCCGGCGGGAGGATCGCCTACTTCGGCCCGCCCGGGCAGGCGCTGCCGTTCCTCGGCTTCGACGACTGGGCGGACGTCTTCCTCGCCTTCGACGACCCGAGCCGCGACTGGGCCGGCGAGTACGCGCGCTCGCCGCTGCACCGCGAGTACATCACCGCCGACCTCATCGTGCCGGCCTCCGCGCCCTCCCCCGTGCGGCGGGCCGCGCCGCCGAAGCAGCAGAGCTGGTCCGAGCAGCTCGGCACGCTCGTCCGCCGCTACTGCCGGGGCATCGTCGCCGACCGGCTGTTCCTCGGCATCACGCTCGTCCTGCCGGTCCTGATGGGACTGCTGGCCAGGGTCGTGCCGACCGGCGACCTGACCGGGCCGCCCGGCACCAACGCGAGCGCCGCCAACCTGCTGCTGATCCTGTGCGTCGGCGGCTGCCTGACCGGGGCCGCCAACGCGGTGCGCGAGCTGGTCAAGGAACGCCCCATCTACCAGCGCGAACGCGCGGTCGGGCTGTCCAGGTCGGCCTACCTGTGCTCGAAGTTACTCGTGCTCGGCCTGATCACCGTCGTGCAGGGCGTCGTGCTGACGCTGGTGGCGATGGTGAACGTCGGGACGCGCGACGAGGGCGTGTTCACCGCGCCGATGGCGGAGCTGGCGGCGGCCGTCGCGCTGCTGTCGTTCACCGCGATGGTCGTGGGGCTGCTCATCTCCGCGCTGGCGCGGACCAGCGAGACCACGATGCCGCTGCTCGTGCTGGTCACGCTGGTGCAGCTGGTTTTCTGCGGGGCGCTGGTGCACCTGGACGGCAAGGCGGTCATGGAGCAGGTCGCCTGGCTCGTCCCGGCCCGGTGGGCGCTGGCGGCGCTGGCGGCCACGCTCGACGTCGGCCGGCTCATGCCGCCCGGCGACGACGCGCCCGACCCGCTGTGGAGCCAGGACGCGGGCACGTGGCTGCTCGACATGGGGGTGCTGGCGGGGCTCGCGGTGGTGTGCTCGTTCGCGGTGGCCCGGCTCCTGCGCCGCCACGAACCGGCCGTGATGCGCGCCCGCTGAGCACCGCACGGGCCTTCTCGAGCCGCACGCGCTGAGCACCGCGCGCCTCTCCGGCCGCGCCCGCGCGGCCCACGCGCTCGTCCGACCCCCGCGCTCGTCCGGCCGCGCGCTCGTCCGGCCCTCGCGACTCGTCCGGCCGCGACTCGTCCGGCGCGCGCGGCTCTCCCGGCTCGCGAGGGCCGCGCGCCGGCGGGCATCAGGGCTTCTACCGGGGTTTTCTTCGCAGGAAATCCTCAGTTTTGCCTTATATGGTGACAAGCCCCCGAGGAGTCACCATGCCGCCGTGACCCCTGTCAGACGCCTGCGCGGGCCCAGGGGCACGGGGTGAAAGGATCAGGAAATCGCGCAATGGGAGTCGTACACAAAGGGTTCAAACGGCGAGCACGACTTCTCCGCGAGGCGCTGCGCCCACCGCGGCAGCTTCCGAGCTCGGAGCCGGCCAACTCCGGGCTCGCCGAAGGGCTCAAGGCACGCCGCCCCCCGAAGCGCACGCAGGTCGTCGACTACAACGTCCCGGCCGTGCCGCGGCTGGTCCGCTCCCCCGTCTTCGTCATCGCCCCCGTACGCTCCGGCTCGACCCTGCTGCGCATGCTGCTGAACAGCCACTCCCGCATCCGCGCCCCGCACGAGCTGCACCTGCGCACCATCGGCGTGGAGCTGACGCCCGGCTTCTCCGAGGCGTCGATGGAGGAGCTGGAGCTGGACCGGGTGGAGCTGGAGCACGTCCTGTGGGACCGCGTCCTGCACCTGGAGCTGCTGCGCAGCGGCAAGGACATCATGGTCGACAAGACGCCGGGCAACGTCTTCATCTGGGAGCGGCTGCGCTACGTCTGGCCTGAGGCGAAGTTCCTGTTCATGCTGCGCCACCCGGAGGGCGTGATCTCCTCGCTGCAGAAGCGCAAGGACAACACCGCCACCAGGGAGTCGCTGGAGGCCACCGCGCTCAAGTACTTCAAGCCCCTGGAGAAGGCGCGCAGCACGGCCGGCGGACTGAGCGTGCGCTACGAGGAGCTCACCGCGCAGCCGGAGCAGGTGACCAAGGAGATCTGCGCGTACCTGGACGTGGAGTGGGAGCCCGGCATGCTGGACTACGGCCGCCACTACCAGGGGCAGTTCGCGCCGAACCTGGGCGACCGCAGCGACACCATCAAGTCGGGCCGCATCCAGGCCGCCCGCACCTTCGGCGACGTCACGCTGCCGCCCAAGCTCGAAAGGTACGCCGCCGCCTGGGGCTACCGCTAGGAGACGCGGGCCAGCCAGCGGCCGTGGGCCGTCCAGCACTCGGCGCCGGAGAAGCCGGCCGCCAGCGCGATGCGGCGCACGTCGTTGGCCGACACCGTGGCCCAGCCGAACCACTCCCCCGCCAGCGCACCCCGCCGCACCCGCAGCCGGTCCACCCTGCTGCGGGTGCCGGGCGGCGCGACCTCGGCCAGGATCGTGCCACCAGGACGCAGCAGCTGCCTGAGCCGGTGCAGCAGCGCCTCGGGGTTGCCGCCGATGCCGATGTTGCCGTCGGCCAGCAGCGCCGTCGCCCACCGCCCGCTGCCGGGCACCTCGTCGAAGACGTCGCGCAGCAGCGCGAACCCGCCCGCCCGCCGGGTCAGCGCGACCGCGCGCGGCGTGATGTCGATGCCGAGCGTACGGATCCCGCGCCTGGTCAGCTCGGCCGTCAGCCGCCCCGGCCCGGACCCCACGTCGAGGGTGGGGCTGTCGCAGCGGCCCAGCAGTTCCTCGTCGCCGTCGATGAGCCGGAACCAGCGGGCCGCCTCCAGCGGGACGAGCGTGCCGTCCACGTACTCGATCTCGGCCGTCTCGCCCGCGAGCGCGTCGGCGTACAGGTCCCCGATCATCGGCCCAGCTCCTTGACGGTGGCGGCGAAGCCGGAGCCCGGCGCGGCGGCGGCCACGGCGGCGGCGTCGGCCGCGGTGTCCACGTCGATCAGCTCGGGCAGGTGATGCACGCTCAGCTCGGCGCGGTCGAGCCGGTCGAGCTGGTGCTTGCCGGTCTCCGGGTGCGACATGGGCACGCCCAGCAGCAGCGACGGGTCGGGCTCGCGCAGGCCGAGCAGCCAGAAGCCGCCGTCGGCCGCCGGCCCGTACACCGCGTCGTGCTCCTCCAGCGCGTACGCCGCCTCGCGCAGCAGCTCCGGCGTGACCTGCGGGGTGTCCATGCCGATCAGCACGACGGGGCCCGGCCGCAGCCGGTGGGCGTCGGTGAAGGCCGCCGCGAGCCGCTCGTCGAGCCCGGCGCCGCGCTGCGGGATCACCACGACGTCCGGCGGCAGCCAGCGGCCCGGCAGCCCGTCGAGCGCCAGGACCGGCCGGGCGGCCACCGCCGACGCGGCGCGCAGGCTGTCGCGCAGCGCGGCCTCGGCCAGCGCCGCCGCCTCCTCCTGGCTGTACGGCGGCGTCAGCCGGGTCTTGACCTTCCCCGGCTGCGGCTCCTTGGCGATGATCACGATGTGCGGCTCGCGGGGGGTGTCGGAGTGGTTCAGGGTACTCATTCCTTCGCTGAGAGCCCGGCTGGGACGGGCCGCCTGGCGAGCAGGGCGACCATGACGGCCAGGGCGGACGCGGTGTAGAAGGCGGTGGCGAGGACGCCGGACCCGGCGGGGCCGTCGGCGTAGGCGATGGCGCCGGCCAGGGCCGTCCCCAGCCACTCCGGGCGGCCCGCCATCGCGGCCAGCGCGACGACGAGCAGCGCGTACCAGGAGTAGCCGGGGGTGAGCAGCAGCAGGAACGCGCCGCTGACCAGCAGCGCCCCGTCCCACGGCCGCTCGGCGTCCCCGTGGCGCAGGACGAGCAGGGCGACGACGGCGAGCAGCACGATCGCCGCGTACGGCGCCCACGAGTCCGGCAGGAGCAGGCGCAGGACGGCGTAGCGGTTGCCGTCGCCGGCCGCGTCGTAGCGCTCCTCCTTGAGGTAGCCGGGCAGGTAGCCGATCACCGAGGGGCCGGAGGCCAGCACGTACGGCACGTACGACAGCGCCACCACCAGCCCGGCGGGCCCGAGCGTGGTGAGGGCGCGCCGCCAGTTCAGGGATCCGGCCAGGGCACCCGGCAGTGCGGTGACGGGTAGCAGCTTGGCCGCGACGGCGGCCCCGAGCAGCGCGCCGCGCCCGCGTACGACGCTGAAGGCGAGCACCACTAGCAGCACGCCCAGCATGTCGACGTGCGCGTTGTTGACCGCCTCCACCGGCACGGCCGGGCACCACGCCCACGCCGCGGCCCGGCGCGGCCCCGCCACCCGGTGCAGCGCGACCAGCGCCCCCACGGCCAGCAGGAACCCCGCCACCTGCAGCGGCTGCTGCCCCGAGCCCTCCGGCGACAGCCAGTGGACGAGCAGGAAGTAGCCCTGCGCGAGCGGCGGGTAGATGGTCGGCACCGTCGGCCGGTTGATCCGCGTGCAGCCCCCGTCGGGCAGCGGATAAAGCCCTTCGCAGTCCTTCGGGAACAACCAGGGGTCGCGCAGCCCCGCCAGCGCCGGGTCGGACGGCGGATGGGCGTACGGGGAGATGCCCGCGGCCTGCACCTGGCCGTCCCAGACGTAACGGAAGGAGTCGGTGCTGCTGCTCGGCGGAGCGGTGAGCCCGGTCGCGGCCAGCACGATCCCGCCGGCCAGGACCAGCGGGCCGAGCCGCCGCTCCGGCAGGCGCCGCGCCGCCCACAGCGCGGCTGCGAACAGCGCCCACGCGGCCAGGTACCAGCCCAGGCGGGGCGGCCCCGAGACCGTCACGACCAGGACGGCCGCCAGGGCGGCGAGCGCCGCGCCGGCGGCGAGCGTGCTTCGACTCACGCGCCGCAGCCTGGCACCTCGCGGCGGCGGCCGGAACGCGTCCGCGGCTGCTGTTCCGGGTCCGTAAGAACCCTTACGAACCCCTTACGCGCCGTCGCGCCGCAGTGGCTGACGGCTAGCGTCGGCGGCGTGAGAGTCATGGTCACCGGCTCGGCCGGTTTCATCGGGCGGCACGTCGCCGGCGCCCTGGAGGACGCCGGGCACGACGTCGCCCGCCTGGACATCAGCGACGGCACGGACGTACGCGACCCGCGCGCACTCGACGAGCTGCTGCCGGGCGTCGAGGTCGTGGTGCACCAGGCGGCCAAGGTGGGGCTCGGCGTGGACGTCTCCGACCTGCCCGACTACGCCTCCATCAACGTGTACGGCACGGCGGTGCTGCTCGCGGCCATGGCCAGGCACGACATCAGGCGGCTGGTGCTGGCGTCCTCGATGGTGATCTACGGCGAGGGCCGCTACGCCTGCGCCGCGCACGGTGTCGTCAGGCCGGGCCCGCGCACGGTCGAGGACCTGGAGCGGGGCCGCTTCGACCCGCCGTGCCCGCACTGCGGCGAGCCGCTGACCTGGGCGGAGGTCGGCGAGGACACCCCGGCCGACCCGCGCAACGCCTACGCCACCAGCAAGCTCGCCCAGGAGCACCTGGCCGCCAACTGGGCCAGGGAGACCGGCGGCAGCGCGGCGGCGCTCAGGTACCACAACGTCTACGGGCCGCACATGCCGCTCGACACCCCTTACGCGGGGGTGGCCGCGATCTTCCGCTCCGAGCTGCGGGCGGGGCGGGCGCCACAGGTGTTCGAGGACGGGCGGCAGCAGCGCGACTTCGTGCACGTACGCGACGTGGCCAGGGCGAACCTGGCCGCCGTCACCGCGCCCGTCCCCGAGGGCACGCTGCGCGCCTGGAACATCGCCTCCGGCAGCCCGCACACCGTGGGCGAGATGGCCGCCGCGCTCGCCGCCGAGCGGGGCGGGCCCGACCCGCAGGTCAACGGCCGCTACCGGCTGGGCGACGTGCGCCACATCGTCGCCTCGCCCGCGCGGGCCGCCGCCGAGCTGGGGTTCCGCGCCGAGATCGGATTCGACGCCGGGATGAAGGAGTTCGCGCGGTCATGACCGTCGATGTGATCCTGCCCTGCCTCAACGAGGAGGCCGCGCTCGCCTGGGTGCTCGAACGCATGCCGGGCGGCTTCCGTCCGATCGTCGTCGACAACGGCTCGACCGACCGTTCGCCGCAGATCGCCGCCGAGCTGGGGGCCGAGGTGGTGCGCGAGCCCGTACGCGGCTTCGGCTCGGCCTGTCACGCCGGGCTGCTGGCCGCGTCCGCCGAGGTGGTGTGCTTCATGGACGCCGACGCCTCGCTCGACCCGGGCCAGCTGTCCCGCGTCACCGCGCCGGTCGTGGACGGCTCGTCCGATCTCGTGCTCGGGCGGCGGGTGCCCAGCGAGGCCGGAGCCTGGCCCGCGCACGCCCGGCTGGGCAACGCGGTCCTGGCGGGCAGCCTGCGCCGGCACACCGGCGCGCCGCTGCACGACCTCGGCCCGATGCGGGCGGCCAGGCGCGAAGCGCTGCTCGCGCTCGGCCTGGCCGACCGCCGGTTCGGCTATCCGCTGGAGATGGTGCTGCGCGCGGCGGCGGCCGGGTGGCGGATCGGCGAGGTGGAGGTGGACTACCTGCCGCGCAAGGGCCGCTCCAAGGTGACCGGCACGCTGCGCGGCACGCTGACCGCCATCTCCGACATGCGCCGCGTGATGGCCGAGGTCCGCGCCGGCTGACCCGGGCCGTACGCCGGCCGGTCACGCTCTTCGGTAGAGGGCGAGCGCGACCGGGGCGAGCGCGAGCGTCAGCACGCCGGACACGGCCAGCACGAAGGCGATCCGCCCGAGGTCGGGGGCGCCGTCCAGGAGGCCGCGGGCCGCTTCCACGAGCCGCGTCACCGGGTTGACCGCCACGAAGCCCCGCAGCCAGCCGGGCATCGTGTCCGGTGGCGCGAACGCCGAGCTGACGAACGTCAGCGGGAACAGGATCAGCGTGGAGGCCCCCATGACGGCGGCAGGCGTGCGTACCGTGAGGCCGGCGATCAGCCACAGCCAGCTCAGCGCGAAGCAGAACGCCAGCAGCAGCGCGACGGCTCCCGCGACGCCCGCGAGCCCGCCCGGCGGCCGGTAGCCGATGGCCGCCGCCATGCCCAGCACCAGCGCGGCGGCCAGCCCGTAGCGCAGGGTGTCGCCGAGCAGCGCGCCGACCAGCGGGGCGGGCCGCCAGATGGGCTGCGCGCGGAACCGGTCGAAGACGCCCCGCCCGATGTCGGTGTTCACCGTGACCGCGGTGTACATGGTCATGAACACGACCGTCTGCGCGAGAATCCCGGGCAGCGCGTACGCCAGGTACGCCTCGGGCGAGCCGACCATGGCGCCGCCGAAGACGTACGTGAACATGAGCGTGAACAGGATCGGGAAGAGAGTCGCGTCCAGCAGCTGCTCGGGCACGTGCCTGATCTTCAGCAGGGCCCGCCAGGTGAAGGTCAGCGTGGCCGCGACGGGCCCGGCCCCGGCGCCCGGCGGCGGCGCGTCGCGGACGACGGCCGCAACCAGGCGCGCGTCCT